>NZ_JBEXGR010000017.1:56580-105200 GCF_040607415.1 Micromonospora sp. NPDC005291 | reverse complement strand
AGCTGGCGGGTGATGGTGGGTTGGCAGGAGGTTCAGCGCGCGCTGGGCGTACCCGTTCCGGCCAGATCGGCCGGGACAGCGCTGCCGGGGGCTGGGGCGGCGTCGGCGGCAGCGGCAGCCGTAGCGGCCTCGGCGGCGGTGGCGCGGGCCCGGCGGGTACGGCGCAGAGCCCGCACGGCCAGCACCAGTGCGGCCAACCAGCCAACGGCGAGCAGGGCATACACGGCGGGACGGACCGGGCCGTCCAGCTCGGCGGAGCGGAGCAGGGTGCGGGCGTTGGTCAGCACGATCACGCCGCCGACCGCCGCGCCGAGCAGTTGGGCGGGCACGATACGCACCAGCCAGGCGGCCAGCGGGGCGGCGATGAGGCCGCCGATCAGCAGCGCGGCGACCGTGGGCAGCAGGAACCCCTCGGTGCCCAGCCCGATCAGGAAGCCGACACTGGCCGCACCGGCCACCACGAACTCGGCGGTGTCCACCGAGCCGATCACCTTGCGTGGCTCCAGGCGACCGGAGACCAGCAGGGCC
The DNA here is from genome assembly GCF_040607415.1 of Micromonospora sp. NPDC005291. Classification (NCBI taxonomy): domain Bacteria; kingdom Bacillati; phylum Actinomycetota; class Actinomycetes; order Micromonosporales; family Micromonosporaceae; genus Micromonospora; species Micromonospora sp. NPDC005291. The sequence goes on along the minus strand of NZ_JBEXGR010000017.1, from coordinate 104,672 downwards.
GGGGTGGCCACCGGACCCCACCCGCCGCCGCCGGTCGCGTCGACGAAACCGGCGACCAGACCCAACGGGCCCAGGAAGCGACCGCGTAGCCGCCCGCCGATGCGATCGGTCCGCAGCGGTCGGGCGAAGCGGACCAGCAGGTACGCGCCGAGCGTGAAGAGGATGCCGGCCATCCACGGCGCGGCCGCCTCGGTGGAGATCGAGCTGAGCAGGGTGGCGCCGGCGAAGGCGCCGATCGCGCCGGGCAGGGCGATGCGGGTCACCACTCGCCAGTCGACGTTGCCGAACCGCCAGTGCGCGACCCCGGCGGCGAGCGTGGTGCCGATCTCGGCCAGGTGCACCGAGGCCGAGGCGGCGGCCGGGGCGACCCCGGCGACCAGCAGCAGAGTGGACGAGGTCAGCCCGTACGCCATGCCGAGCGAACCGTCGATCAACTGCGCGACGAGCCCGACCAGAGCGAGGACCAGCAGCTTGCGCACGAGCGCCCCCTTGCTTTTCGGCATCTCCTATCGACTTGGTCGACAATGCGGCACGGGGCTGCCGGGGTCAAGCCCCCGATCGGTGGATGGGACGCCTTGCCCCGGGCGGGCAGCGGCTGCACGGCGAAGCCGGCAACGGCTGCACGGCGAAGAACGCGCGGGTGACGCGGGGCCTGTGAGCGGGCCGGCGCTCAGATCCAGGCGCGCGGGTCGGCGACCAGCTCGGTGACGCGCGCGGGCAGGGTGCCCGCGGCCACGTCGGCGACGCTGACCAGCTCCAGGATCTCCCGCTCGCTCGCCCGCAGCGCGATCCAGACCTCCTGGAGTGCACGTGCCGGGCCGTGGTAGCCGAGCTGCTCCGGGCGCTGCCCGCGTACGTGGGCGAGCGGCCCGTCGATCACTCGGATCACGTCCGCGAGGGAGATCTCCTCGGCGGGGCGGGCCAGCCAGTAGCCACCTTCCGGGCCGCGTTGGGCGTGCACGATGCCGCCCCGGCGCAGCTGAAGCAGGATGCTCTCCAGGAATTTCGGCGGGATCTCCTGGGCGCGAGCGATCTGGTCGGCCGTGACCGGCCGACCGCGCCCAGGGCCGCTTGCCGTCGCGGCGAGCTCGGCGGCCGCACGGAGGGCGTAGTCGACCCGAGCGGAGAGGCGCATGACGGCAAGGTTAGCCGCTGGTCGGCCGGCCGGGCGGGCGACCCTCGGCCGATCGGTCACGCATCGATGGGAACGCTCGCCATTCGCACCCGTTCCGGCGGCCGTCACAAAACAGTGAAGTGCGTCATGATCCACCGTCCGGTGGGGGCGGAAAAGCCGTTCTGGAGCGTCCTTATGCTGGGCGGGAGTACGAATGTCTGACCGTTGACGCGGCCTCCAGCAGCATATTGATAAACACCCGAGTTCGCTTGGGGGGAAGGCAAGACGATGACCGATATCGCCACACGCACCTGGGATGGCCTGACCATCCCGGTCGCCGGCACCTATCTTCTCGATCAGGCGCACAAGCGGATCGGTTTCCTGTCCCGGCACATGATGGTGAGCCCGGTGCGCGGCGAGTTCGCCGAAGCCACGGCGCAGATTGTCGTGGCGGAGGACCCGCTGCTCTCCTCGGTGACGGCGACCATCGCGTCGGCGAGCATCACCACTGGGAGCGTCGACCGGGACACGCATCTGAAGAGTGCCGACTTCCTCGACGTGGAGAGCTACCCCACCCTCGAATATCGAAGCACCGGCATTAAATGGCAGGGCAACGAGGAAGACCCGATCTTCCAGTGGGCCCGTCTGCGCAGCCATCGGCTCGGCGGACGAGGCCGGAGTCACATTCTCCCGCCGCAGTCCGACGGCACACCGGGACGATTCACGCTCACCGGTGAGTTGACGGTGAAGGGAATCACCCGAGCTGTCGATCTGGAGGTGAATTTCGGTGGCGCTCGTCGTGATCCGTACGGGCAGAACATCTTCGGGTTCAGCGCGACGGCCGAAATGAACCGCGAGGACTACGGCCTACTGTGGAATGTCATCCTCGAAAGCGGTGGGGTGCTGGTCGGAAAGACGGTGCAGATCGAGATCGCCGGTGAGGCCATCCACCAGACCTGACACGCTTCATCCCCGCCACGACGCATCCGGTGCGGGTGCGTCCCTGGCGGGGATGATCGACAGCCCTCAGGCACCGACGCGGCGCAGCAGACCCTCCTGGACGGCGCTGGCGATCTGCTTGCCGTCCGTGGTGAACATCCGGCCGGTGGCCAGCCCACGCGCGCCGGACGCCGACGGGCTCAGGCAGTCGTAGAGGAACCACTCGTCGGCACGGAACGGCCGGTGGAACCACAGCGCGTGGTCCAGGCTCGCTCCGACCAGCCCACCCGGCCCCCACACCTCGCCGTGCGCGGAGAGCACCGAGTCCAGCAGGGTGAGGTCCGAGGCGTAGGTGAGCGCGCAGGCGTGCAGCAGCGGATCGTCCGGCAGTTTGCCGTCGATGCGCATCCAGACGCGCTGGTGCGGGTCGGCAGGCCGGTCGCCGGGACGGACCCAGCCGGGCTCGCCGACGTAGCGCACGTCCATCGGACGGGGGATCTGACCCCAGATGCCCAGCCGCTCCGGGTAGCGCGAGAGCCGGTCCGTCATCGTCGGCACGTCCTGCGGCAGCGGGACGTCCAGCGGGGCCGAGGCCTGGTGGTCCAGACCCTCCTCGGCCCGCTGGAACGACGCCGACATGAAGAAGATCGGTTTGCCGTGCTGGAGCGCGACCGCCCGGCGGACCGAGAAGGACCGGCCGTCGCGGATGTTCTCCACCTGGTACTCGATCGGCTCGACCGGGTCGCCGGGGCGGACGAAGTAACCGTGCAGCGAGTGCACGAACCGCTCCGGGTCGACCGTGCGACCGGCGGCGACCAGGGCCTGACCGGCGACCTGGCCGCCGTACACCCGCTGTGGACCGACCGGGGGGCTCATCCCCCGGAAGGTCATCTCCCCGGTCGAGTCGAGGTCCAGCACCTCCAGCAGCTGGTCCACCGCCGCCTGGCCGACCGCGACCCGACCGTCGCTCACTGCAGCGCCCGCGCCGACGCCGCGTCGACCAGCGAGCCGAGCTGGTGGACGCGCAGCGTGTTGGTCGAGCCGGGGGTGCCGGGCGGGCTGCCCGCGACGATCACCACGTAGTCGCCCGGGTTGGCCCGGTTGAGACCGAGCAGCGCCTGGTCGACCTGACGGAACATGTCATCAGTGTGCTGCACGAACGGCATCAGGAAGGTCTCCACGCCCCAGGTCAGGGCGAGCTGGTCGCGCACCTCGGGCACCGGGGTGAAGGCCAGCAGCGGCAGGTCGCAGTGCAGGCGGGACAGCCGCCGAACGGTGTCACCGGTCTGGGAGAAGGCGACCAGCGCCTTGGCGTTGATGGCCCGGGCGATCGACGAGGCGGCCACGGTGAGCGCGCCACCGTGGGTACGCGGGTCGTGCTGCAGCCGGGGCACCCCGATCGAGCCGGCCTCGGTGGTCGTCACGATCTTTGCCATGGTGCTGACGGTCAGCACCGGGTACTTGCCGACGCTGGTCTCGCCAGAGAGCATCACCGCGTCGGCGCCGTCGAGCACCGCGTTGGCGACGTCGGAGGCTTCCGCCCGAGTCGGGCGGGAATTTTCGATCATGGAGTCGAGCATCTGGGTGGCCACGATGACCGGCTTGGCGTTCTCCCGGCACAGCTGCACAGCGCGCTTCTGCACCAGCGGGACCTCGTCCAGCGGCATCTCGACACCGAGGTCACCGCGGGCGACCATGACGCCGTCGAAGGCCAGCACGATGGCTTCGAGGTGCTCCACCGCCTCCGGCTTCTCGACCTTGGCCAGCACCGGCCGGAACACACCCTCCTCGGCCATGATGGTGTGGACGAGCTTGATGTCCTCGGCCGAGCGGACGAAGGACAGCGCGACCAGGTCGACGCCGAGGCCCAGGGAGAAGCGCAGGTCCTCGGCGTCCTTCTCCGACATGGCGGGCACGCTGACCGCCACGTTGGGCAGCGAGACACCCTTGTTGTTGGAGACCGGGCCGCCCTCGGTGACCAGGCAGCGGATGTCGTTGCCGGTGATGTCGGCGACCTCGACGGCGACCCGGCCGTCGTCGATCAGCAGCCGGTCACCGGGCTTCACCTCCTGCGGCAACTTGCGGTACGTGCAGGAGACCCGCTCCTTGGTGCCGATGATGTCGTCGCCGGTGATCACAACCGAGTCGCCGGTACGCCACTCGTGGGGGCCGTCGGCGAACCGGCCGAGCCGGATCTTGGGGCCCTGCAGGTCGGCGAGGACGGCCACCGGCTTACCTGCCGCCGCGGACGCCTCCCGGACCAGTCGGTAGACCGCCTCGTGGTCGGCGTGGCTGCCGTGGCTGAAGTTGAGCCTCGCTACGTTCATGCCCGCCTCGACGAGACCCCGGATGCGCTCCGGGGACGAGGTGGCGGGACCAAGAGTGCAGACGATCTTAACGCGGCGTGTCACGCCCATCAGGCTAGTCTCTCCTTCAGGTCGGACTCGGGGCCGACCCCTTGCAGGCAGCGGAACATTTGTCCAACGACGCGCGGTGCGCGTCGGGCCGGCGGGCGGAACCACACCGGGAACGTTGTGGCGACGGGCATCAGCGACCGCGCGCCGGGAATCGTACGCCTCCGCTGGCACGCGCCGTCGGGGTGCTCCCGGCGGCGACTCACCATCAGTGCCCCGACGGCGGCAGGGTGGGCACCGCGGAGAGTAGGTCACGGGGGTCGTAGTGGCGCTTGGCCCGGCTCAGCCGCGCCCAGTTCGCGCCATAGGCGAGGCGGACCCGGTCGGTCTCCTCCGGGGCGAGCAGGTTGGGGTAGCCACCGGGCAGGGCGAGCGGGGCGAGCGCTGCCGAGGTGCGGTCTGCCCACTCCCGGTGCGGCCCGGCCGGCTCGCCGGGCGCCCAGACCGCGATGATCTCGGTCATCAGGTGGTCGGTGCGCAGGCCGAACGCCGTGTCGGCGAGCCGGACCCGGGTGGCCGCGCCGTGGAAGTGGTGCACGGCCACCGCGGAGAACGGCGAGCTGACCTGCCGGGCCGCGTCGACGAGCGTGTCCACCGCGCCGTCGGTGAGAGCGGGCAGCCAACGGGTACGCAGCAGGTAGTGGTTGCCGTCGACCATCCCGCCGTCGAACATCCGCAGCGCGTCCGCGTACGGCATCGGGCCGATCTGGTCGACCAGCGGGCTGCCCAGCGCGCGCAGCCGGTCCATCCACGGCAACCCGGCGTTCAGGTCCGGGCCGCTGTAGAACGGGCAGATGAAGATCACCGGCTCGCCGGCCGGGCCGGGCAGGAAACCGGTCATCACGGTCAGCTCGTCCGGGGCCTCGGCGACCAGGGCGCCGTAGCCCCGCAGCACGGCCGGCGCCTCGGCCAGCGCGAACATGATCATGCCGGCCAGCACAGCGGGCAGCCGGTGCGCCCGGTAGCGCAGCTCGGTGACCACGCCGACGTTGCCGCCGCCACCGCGCAGTGCCCAGTACAGCTCGGCGTCGTGCCGGGGATCGGCGGTGACCCGGCGGCCGTCGGCGAGGACCACCTCCGCGCCGAGCAGGTTGTCCAGGGTCAGACCGAACCGGCCGCACAGCGGGCCGTACCCCCCGGCGAGGGTGAGCCCGGCCATGCCCACGTCGCCGACCGTGCCGGTGGGCACCACCAGGTCGTACGGGCGGGCGGCGGCGAGCATCTCGGCCGCCGTGGTGCCGCCGCCGATGGTCACCGTGGCCGCGTCCGGGTCGACCCGGACGGCGCGCAGACCGGTCAGGTCGAGCACCAGACCACCGTCGCGCAACGCCCGCCCGGCCCAGTCGTGCCCTCCGGAGCGGACCGACAGGGGCAGGTGACACCGGGCGGCGATCCTGACCGCGTCGGCCACCTCGTCGGCGTTCAGGCAGTGGGCGACCAGCGCGGGCGCGCGCTCCACCGCACCGTTCCAGAGCCGGGTGGTGGTGCCGAAACCGGGATCGCCCGGCTCGTGGAGCCGGTCGCCGAGCAGGGCGCGCAGCCGGGCGGCGGCCGTCGCGACATCGGGGGTGGCGGCGGAGATCATGGCGACTCCTCGACCGGGGCCGACCGATGGCGCCGGGTGCGCCCCGGCGGCGGCCCTCGCAGGGCGCGACGGTAGCACCGGCAGGCGGCCGAGCGCCGTCGCCATCACGACAGCCACCGATGCGCCGGCCGCTCAGCTCTCGGTCTTGACCAGCGGAAACTCCAGGGACCCGGCCGGGCAGAGGAAGGTCAGCACGTCGATCCGGTAGAGCCCGGCCTGCACCGCCGGGTCGGCCTCCAGCACGCTGCGTACGTCGTCGACACTGCCGGTGCGGGCGAGCCCGAAGCCGATCGGCGGCTCCGGGTTGCTGGTCGTCCCGTCGATCGAGCCGGCGACCAGGATGATGCCGCGTCGCTGCAACGCCTGCATGTGCTCAGCGTGCTCCGCCTGCAACCGCTGCACGGTTTCGGCGGGCAGGACCCGTCCGGCCGCGCCGGGATAGATCACGATGCACTCGTACGTGTCGAGCGCGAAGTTGACCTGCGGCACTCCCGCCATGGGTGCTCCCTCCGCCGTCGCGCCGGATGACGCCGGCCCCGGCCAGCGTCGCACGTACGCCGGGGCCGTACCGGGCGCTTCCGGGCAACTGCTCTGGGCGGGCGGGTGACGTGTCCACACACACAGTCGGCCGACGACCGGCATGACGGTCGCGTTCGGGGGGATGATCTACCCGGTGGCGGGTGGTCTTTCCACGCTCGCCACGACGAGACGATTGGGGATCCGGCAATGGCGACCAATATCAGTGAGCAGCCCGCGAAGGCGTCCGGCACGTACCAGATCGGTGGCGACGTCACCGTCAACCGGCTCGGCTACGGGGCGATGCAGATCACCGGCCCGGGTGTCTGGGGTGACCCGAAGGACCCGGCCGAGGCGCTCCGGGTGCTGCGCCGGGCGGTCGAGCTGGGCGTGACGTTCATCGACACGGCCGACTCGTACGGGCCGTTCGTCTCGGAGTTGCTGATCCGCGAGGCCCTGCACCCGTACGCCGATGATCTGGTCATCGCCACCAAGGCTGGGCTGAGCCGGTCCGGCCCCGGCGACTGGCGTGCGCTGGGCCGCCCGGAGTACCTGCGCCAGCAGTGTGAGCTGAGCCTGCGCCACCTCGGCCTGGACAGCATCCCGCTGTACCAGCTGCACCGGATCGACCCGCAGGTGCCGCTCGCCGATCAGCTGGGTGAGCTGGCGCTGCTGCGGCAGGAGGGCAAGATCCAGCACATCGGGCTGTCCGAGGTGAGCGTCGCGCAGATCGAGGAGTCCCGCGCGATCACCACGATCGCGTCCGTGCAGAACCTGTACAACCTCGCCAACCGCAGCGCCGAGGACGTGCTGGAGTACTGCGAGCGCAACGACCTCGCGTTCATCCCGTGGTTCCCGATCGCCACCGGTGAGCTGGCCCGCCCGGGCGGCCCGCTGGACGCCATCTCCACCGCGCACGGCGCGTCGCCCGCGCAGCTCGCGCTGGCCTGGCTGCTGCGCCGCTCGCCGGTGATGCTGCCGATCCCCGGCACGTCGTCGGTGGCGCACCTGGAAGAGAACGTGAGCGCGGCCGACGTGCGGCTCACCGACGACGAGTTCGAGGCGCTCGCCAAGGCGAGCTGACCCCGGTTGCCGTGTGGGTGGCCCCAGCCGGGACCACCCACACGGACCGGTTCACAGCGCGAGGCAGTTGGGTCGCACCGAGCCGTCGACCAGGGCGCCGCGCACGATGGTGTACGCCGTACCGTCGAGCACCAGGCCGAGGTGCCCCACCACCCGCAGCGGGCAGTACGCCTGGATCAGCACGTTGGTCGCGCCGTCGTTGACGGCGGCGTTCCCGGTCGGCCGGACCAGCTCGTCCTGCAGCGTGCGGATGGTGGTGTAGCGCACCGCGCCCGGGGTGTCGTCGCCGTCGTTGAGGTCGGCGAGGAACGCCGAGCCGATGGTCATCTGTTGGCAGGCCACGATTCCGGCGCAGCTGCCCAGGCCCAGGAACGCCACGATGTTGGCCACGTAGGTGCCGTACTGCGGCGAGCCCAGGCTGACGTACCGGCCGACGGTGGCGGTGCCGCCGAGCCTCTTGAGGTAGTAGCGGGCGACCAGACCGCCCTCGGAGTGCCCGACGAGGTCCACTGTGGCCGCGCCGGTGCTGGCCCGTACCTGGTTGACGTAGGTGGCGAACGCGCGGGCCGAGGTGGGGATGTCACCGAGGCCCAGCCCGGGCAGCTGGTAGATGAAGGTGCGGTAGCCGTCGCCGCGCAGCCGGGCGGCGATCGGCTCGTACGCGACGGCGACGCCGCTGAGCCCACCGACCACGATCACCGGGTTGGCCGCGGCGGCGGCGGCGAAGGCTTCGGGGGCGGTGGTGACCGGGGCGGGATCGGCGGGGGCGGCGGTCGCCGTGGCGGTGGACGCGAGCACGGCGGCGGTGGCGAGGGCCAGGACGAGGGCGGTCTTTCGGAGCAGCATGGCTGCACCTCCGGGGGGAGGCACCCGGCGAACCGGGCAGGTGGGTGGGGTGTCCGGTCGACCGTGCGACGATGATGCGCGCAACAATTTAGAAACGTCAATGATTTGTTACGCGCCGGTAACCCGTTGTTCCTGCGAGTGTGCAAACGGGCATACCGCCGCGCTCCATATCGGACACCAACGGTGACTGGCATGCTGTGGTCGTGGCTGTCGACGAACCCACCGAGCGCCAGCTACGGGTGATGCCGTGGTGGCTGGTCCTGGTCGGCCTGCTGGTCGCCGCCGCCCTGGGCTGGCTGGTGCTGGACCTGCTGCTCACCGAGGCCGACCGGGCCAGCCAGTCGGACACCCGCGCCGCACTGCGCATCGACGCGATCCGTACCGGCCTGACCGTGGTCGCCGGCACGGGTGGCGGCCTGGCGCTGCTGCTGGCCGCCCGCCGGCAGTGGATCACCGAGCGCGCGCAGCGGCACCAGGAGAGCGTCGCCGCGCGGGACCAGGCACACCGGGACCGGGTGCAGGCGCACGCCGAGTCGGTGGCCGAGGCCGCGCAGCGCCACCAGGATCGGCAGTCCGGAGCCGCGGAGCACGACGCGGCGGAGCGTCGGCTGACCGAGCTCTACACCCGGGCGGTCGAGTTGCTGGGCAACGACAGCGCGGCGGTACGCCTCGGCGGCCTGCACGCGTTGGAGCGCCTCGGTCAGGACAATCCGGGGCAGCGCCCGACGATCGGGGCGGTGCTCTGCGCGTACCTGCGGATGCCGGCGCCTGACGACGAGCCGCGCGAGATCGAGGTCCGGCGCACGGCGCAGCGCGTCCTGACCCGGCACCTGCGCGGGGACGACGCGGCCTACTGGCCGCAGGTCACGCTGGACCTGGCCGGTGCCCGGCTGGTCGACTTCGACGCTGCCGGCTGCACGCTGGTCGACGCGGACTTCACCGGCGCGGTGTTCACCGGCGCGACGAGCTTCGCCGGTGCGAGCGCGCGAGGGCGGCTCCTGCTCGGGGCGGTCTTCGGCGACGTCGTCCTCGACGATCTGAGCGCCGACGACGAGGTCGTACTCGACGGCGCCCACGTCGGCGGGGAGGCAAGCCTGGAGCGGGCCGCGTTCCACGGCGGCCTGTCCTGCCGGCGGGCGAGCTTCGACGGCCCGGTGTCGTTCCACGGGGCACGCTTCGGCCAGCCGGCCACCTTCGACGCGACGCGCTTCGCGGACGCGGCGACCTTCGGCGAGGCCACCTTCCTCAGTGGCCTGTCGATGCAGCACACCGAGTTCGCCGGGCGCGCCGGGTTCCGCGCGGCACGCTTCGCGGACATCACGCACTTTCGCTGGACGGTGTTCGGCGCGGAGGCGGTGTTCGACCGGGCCCGACTGGAGGGGCCGACGAACTTCGGGCGGGCTCGCTTCTGCGGCCCGGCCAGCTTCGACGGCGCCTGGTTCAGTCAGCCGCCGCAGGTCGACCAGGCGCGCGCGACAACCGAGGGCGGGCACGTGTGGCCGTCCGGTGCGACCGTGCGGCCACTCGACGACGAGTGGCTGCTGCTGGTCGACCCCTGACCGCCATTCGGCAGGGCGCAGGCCGCCAGGCGCGTCAGCCGGGCCTTCACCGCGTCAGCGGGCGGCTCCGGCGCGCAGGCCGTCGAGGGCCACGCCGAGCACCCGATCGCGCTGCTCCGGTGACGGGAACTGGGCCATGGTGAGCCCGCTGATCAGCCGCACCACGTCGTCGAAGCCGATGTCGTCGCGGACCACGCCGGCGGTCTGGGCGCGGCGCATCATCGGCTCGCCGGCGGCGTAGATCTCCGTCCGGCAACTCTGGAAGATCTCGGAGTCGTGCAGCAACTGCTCGGCGAGCGCCCGCTTGGTGGCGACGTACGCGACGAACCGGTGCAACCAGGCGACGAGGGCGTCCCACGGGGGCAGCTCGGCCAGGTCCTCCGCGGTACGACTCAGCGCCCGGACCTCTTCGACGTACACGGCCTCGAAGAGGTGCCGCCGGCTCGGGAAGTTGCGGTAGAGGGTGCCGATGCCCACCCCGGCCCGGCGGGCGACGTCCTCCAGGGAGGCAGCGGCGCCGTTCTCGGCGAACGCGTCGCGCGCCGCAGCGACGAGGGCGTCGTAGTTGCGGCGCGCATCGGCCCGCTTGGGCCGCTGCGCGAAGACCTCGGGCATCCCCGCGCTGGTCATGACGTGCGTCACCTCACCCTGGTTGCATCCGGAGGCACCCCTCCGATAGCTTAGTGGAGGCACCCCTCCGGAATCCCGGAGGCCTGCCTCCGGTTAGCTTACCTCGGGACCCGCCCGATCGCCGCCTGGCCACCCGATCGCCCGGACCCGACAGACCAGCCCGTCGCAGACGACGGGCGACAAGCCTCCTTCCGTACGTCATCAGGAGTTTTCTCTCGTGGCAGTGCCCTCCCGACGCGGCTCGCGTCGACTCACCTTCACCGTGCTCGCGGCCGGCGCCGGGTTCTTCGCGATGCTCCAGTCGCTGATCACCCCGGTGCTACCGACCATCCAGCAGGACCTGCACACCTCCCAGAACACCGTGACCTGGGTCCTGACCGCCTACCTGCTCTCCGCGTCGATCTTCACGCCGATCCTCGGACGCGTCGGTGACATGGTGGGCAAGGAGCGGATGCTGGTCGTCTCGCTCGCCGCGCTCGCCCTCGGCTGCCTGCTGGCCGCCATCGCGCCGAACATCGGCGTCCTCATCATCGCCCGGGTCGTGCAGGGCATCGGCGGCGCGGTCTTCCCGCTGTCGTTCGGCATCATCCGCGACGAATTCCCGGCCGCGCGGGTCGGCTCCGCCGTCGCCGCCATCTCGGCGATCGTCGCCGTCGGCGGTGGCCTGGGCATCGTCCTCGCGGGCCCGATCGTCGCCGCGCTGGACTACCGGTGGCTGTTCTGGATCCCCATGGTCGTGGTCGGGCTGACCGCCGTCGCCGCCCACCTCTTCGTCCCCGAGTCGCCGGTCCGTACCCCCGGACGCATCGACTGGCGGGCCACCCTGCTGCTCTCCGGCTGGCTGGTCGCGCTGCTGCTGCCGATCAGTCAGGGCGCGACCTGGGGCTGGACCTCCCCCCGGGTGCTCGGCCTGCTGGCGCTCGCCGTGGTGCTCCTGGTCGGCTGGCTGGTCACCGAGGTCCGCTCGACCAACCCGCTGATCGACATGCGGATGATGCGCCTGCCCGGCGTCTGGACCACCAACCTGGTCGCCCTGCTCTACGGCGCGTCGATGTTCTCCGTCTACGCGTTCCTTCCCCAGTTCGTGCAGACCCCGACCGTCGCCGGATACGGCTTCGGCGCCAGCATCAGCCAGGCCGGTCTGCTCATGCTGCCGATGCTCGTCGCGATGTTCGTCGCCGGCCTCGTCGCCGGTCGGCTGCAGGCCGTCTTCAGCGCCAAGGCGCAGCTCGCCACCGGTGCCGCGTTCAACGTGGCCGCCGCCGCGATGCTCACCGCCGCGCACGACACCCGCTGGGAGGTTGCCCTCGCCGGTGGCCTGGTCGGCCTCGGCATCGGTCTGGCCTTCGCGTCGATGGCCAACCTGATCGTCGGCAGCGTGCCCGCCAGCCAGACCGGCGTGGCGACCGGCATGAACGCCAACATCCGCACCATCGGCGGCGCGATCGGCGCGGCCGTGGTCAGCGGTGTGATCACCGCGAGCCCGCAGGCCAACGGGTTGCCCCGGGAGGCCGGCTTCACGATGGGGTTTCTCGTCCTCACCGCGATCGCACTGGCCGCCGCACTCGCGGCCCTCGCCGTCCCGTCCACCCGGCGGGCGTCGGCCGGTCGCCGGCCGTCCACCGCGACGATCGTCGAGTCGGAGCTAGCTGGCGAGTTCGCCACGATGCCCGCGACCCGCTGACCTACGTCGGAGCCCGGGCGGTTCGCCGCCCGGGCTCCGACGTCTCCAGGAGTACGCTGGCCGCTCCCCCATTTCGTCGTCTTCAGGATGCGCCCATGCCCGAACTGCTGACCGCCGACCGCATCGACGAGATCGGCTCACTGGGTCCTGAGAGCCCGGACCCGGCCGCGCTGGTCGCCGAGCTGGTCGGCGCCGTCGACGAGGGGCGGGTCGCCGACCCCGACGACATCGGACACGCTCTGCTCGTCGCCGCAGAGATCCTCGTCGAGGCGGGCGACCTGGCCGATGCGCTCGCACTGGCCACCCGCGCGATAGCCGAACAGTCGGGCGACGTCGCGTACGCCCGATCTCTGCGCGGCGGTCTGTTGCTGCGCCTTGGCCGCGAGGACGAGGGCATGTCCGAGCTGACCGCCCTGCGCCCGCTGCTGGAGACCGACCCGGACGCCACGTTCCTGATCGACGACCTGGTGGAGGCCGGTCATACCGAGACGGCGCTGGAGTGGCTTACCACTGCGCTGGAGGCGATCCTCGAACGGACGCGGACCGAGCAGCACGAATCCGAGGATGCCCAGGACGAGGCCGCAGCCATGATCTACGGCCTGACCCAGGTCCGACACGACCTCCGCGAGGAGCAGGGCCTGCCGCACGACGAGTTCGACAACCTCGCCGACCGACTGCGCGCCGCGAGCGACCACGCGCTCGACGCGCTGGACGACGGCCCCGCGACGCTGCTGTTCTGGCCGCAGGCGGAGTTCAACGCGCTGCTGTTGCGCTGGCCCGCGCTCGTGGACAGCTACCCCGCCACCTGGGACGACCACCGCGCCCAGATCGAGCGGGCCCTCGTCGAGGCGTCCGGGCTGGGCAGCGCCGACCTGGGCGTGGTCGCCGGCTCCGTCGATGCGCTGGCCGCCTTCGCCGAACAGGAGGACCGCGACCCCACCGACGAGGAGACCCAGGACGAGTACGCCGACTCGCTCACCGGGCCCGACCTCCGGTCCTGGCCGCCCGGCCGCAACGACGCCTGCTGGTGCGGGTCGGGTAGCAAGTACAAGAAGTGCTGCCTGCCGCGCTCGCGCGCCTGACCCGTTCCGCGCAGGGCAACACACGCGTTCCCGCGCCGCTAGGCTCGTGGCATGACAGCGGCGGGACAGCGCGAGACGATTGAGGACAGTCCGGTCGGCTGGGTCGCCAGCCACATCCGGCGATACGTCGAGACCGACGGCGCCGATGGTGGCACCTTCCACGGCATACCCTCGCTGCTGCTCACCACCCGCGGACGCCGCACGGGCACCCTGCGCCGCACCGCGCTGATGTACGGCCGCGACGGCGACAACCACCTGCTGGTGGCGTCCAACGGGGGCGCGGACAAGCACCCCGCCTGGTACCTGAACCTGAGCGCCGACCCGACGGTGGAGATCCAGGTCGGCGCGGAGCGGTTCGCCGCTCGGGCCCGGACGGCGACGGCCGAGGAACGGGTCCGGCTGTGGCCGGTGATGACGAAGGTCTTCCCGACCTACGCTCGCTACCAGAAGGGCACCGACCGCGAGATCCCCCTCGTCGTCATCGAACGGGCACCTCAGGAAGAATCCACGATCGATTGATTTCCGTCAGTGTCGGGCAGGATTACGGTGACCGCCGGTAAGCACCCACTCCGGCAAGGAAGATCTTGTGCGCCGCATCATCACCACCATCGCACTACTCGGCCTGTCACTCTTCGTAGTGCTGGCGCCGACGCCAGCAAGCGCGGCAAGTAGCGTCGAGGCCACGTCCAGGGCCTTAGTCGCGCGAGGCGTCGCCGTCGACCTCACCCTCACCGTGGTCTGCCAGGCCGGCATGTCCGGCATCTCGAACCTCACCCTTCGACAGCGGTCGGGTGACCGGGTGGCGCACGGGACGGGCTCGGCGCCGCTCCGCTGTTCCGGTGAACCCCGGTCGTGACGGGGCGGGTGTTCGCGGATGCGGGCGGCTTCGCCTTCAACAAGGGCGTAGCGCTCGCCAGCGGGCACTTCGAGCTGTGCGAGCAGGAATACTGCGATTTCCTGGACTTCAACAACACGGTCCGCATCACTCGCTGACCCTGGCGGGCGTCCGACCGTCGAGGTCTACGGTGATCAGGTGATGAGAAGTAGGTCAGAAATGCTCCTGGCACCTGTTTCTCATCACCTGATCACTGCCGGCCTCTGACCGTGGCATGAGAACTCGACCTGCGTGGGCACGAAACTCCACACCTCAAGGGACGAGCGAGCTCGGCGAGGGTGCGCAGCCGGTCACCGGTGCGCGGCCGGTCACCGGTGCCTTCCGATCCTCTCGGTTCCGTGCCTCGCGTCGCCCGTCGCGGTTAGGCAGCGCCGGCGTCAAATCCTGGCACAGCGCAGGTCGCAAGGTGATCTCGGCTGCCGCGGGAGGCTGGTGGGTTGCCGCTGCCACCACCCGTGGTCAGTTTCCCAGCGCTCGTACCTTGGCGATCGTCTCCTGCACGTGCTGCTTGGCCGGGTCGCCACCCTGCGACGCCTGCGCGAGCGCCTGGCGGTAGGCGTCGATCATGCCGACCAGCGGGCCGGCGGCCACGCCCTCCAGAGCACCGGCGACGAGCGCCCGCGCCTCGGCCGCATCCTGTGCTGCCGCTGCGGTCTTGGCCTTCGCCTCGTCCAGCTTCTGCGACGCCGCCGCCAACCTCGCGATGATCTGTGCTGCGCTCACGCGCACCTCCCCCTGGTCGACCATCGCCTCCACCACCGCACCGGCGGAGACCACATGGGAGCGTACGAGATCCGCGCACCCAGCGCGACCACGCGATCGCTCAGTCGTGAGGACGAGGGTTTTAGGCCTCAAGCAGTGCGAGGGAATCGACCCTGCTCAGCGCTCAGCGACAAACACGCCGACGCCACCGACACCCTCCACCAGGCCCTCGATCTTGAGCGCGTTGATGGCCTGGCGAACGACGATGGCCGAGACGTCATGCTGACGACACAGCTCGGAGGTCGAGGGCAGTTTGTCACCCGGCGCGAGTTCGCCGGACTTGATCTGAGCGCGGATGCCGTCGGCGATCAGCGCCCACTTTGCTTTGGCGGGCATTTGGTGTCTCCCAGGTCTGCTCCGCCATTCGATCACGAGCAACTTTGTATAGCAAGCAATGTGCGGTCAGTGCTTGCGCGTACATGACCTGTTATATAAGCTCTCCTCTGACCGGCTCCCAGGTCTGCAAACCCGGAGTTGGTTCGTTCCCACCGCGCAGAGAGCGCCCGGTCGTTCGGTCCCCCCGTCCGGCCGGGCGTGCCGGGGCGTGCCCGCACGCCACCCCAGCACACCGCGATGAGCAGCAACGTCGTGACCATCAAGGAGACCGACCCGACGGGAGCCTCGGATGCCCGATCGACCCGACGAACGCCCCACCGACCCCCCAGCCCGACCTGAGCAGCACCACCGCCTCGTGTCCGATCAGGACGTCGAGGATGCCGACGACGTCCTCTTCGCTCATCCGCCTCGTGTGGTGCGCCGCTGGCTCTGCGAGTGCGGCGTGGACTACCCCTGCACCGATGTGCGTTTCGCCCTCCTGGTCAAGTCCACGGCGGAGGCGGGCGAATGAGCACCGGCACCGTGGACGACCTGCGTGACGCCTGGCTGGCAACGATCGCCGCCGCAGACCGGGCCGGTGCGCAGTTGCACGGGGCGGGGCCACCCGGCCGGCGGCTGCCCTGGCAGGACGCGGTCACGGAGTGCTGGCGAGCGTTGAGTTTGGTCTACGCCGGCCTGGCCGCGGATCGGGAATCGCCGTCAGGCTCGGCCGGGGACCTGCTCGCCGGACTGCGCGCGGCTCGGGTCGACGCCGATCGGGCCACCGCGCTGGCCGCCCGCGTCCGCTGGCGGTTGGGTGCGACCGAGGACCGGCTTCGGCGTACTCGAAGAGTGCCGGACGCCGTCGCGGCCCGACACTTCGCGGCGGCCATCACCCGGTTGGACCTGGTCGGTGCCCGACTCGCGGTCGGCGGCTGCCGGATCGACCGTTCGGTGGCGGCGTTGACCGACGAGCCGCCGGCATCGCCGGCACCGCACGCACCTGCCAGCACCAGCGCCGAACAGATCGCACGCGGCTGCCGCGCGGCGAGCGTGCTCGTGAGCAGGCGACGCCGACAGAGGAGGGCACTCACGATGATCAGGGGACGACGATGGTGACCGACCCGCACGCCGCGCTGCGCGGCCTGCTGGCTGGGCGGCTGCGCGGCCACGAACGGCGGCTGCGGCGGTTCACCGAGCCGGACTGGCGGCGGTACGCCGATCTGCTCGCCGAGGCTCTGCTGGTGGCCGTGCGGCGGCGGTTCGTCGCCGGGCAGGATCGGGCTCCGGTGATCCGGTTCGTGGCGTCCTCCCGGGAACGCTACGACGCCACCGGGCGCGACGTCGATCCGGCGGTGGCCGAGGCCCTGGTCTGGTCGGCGCTCGGCGAGCGCCCACCGGTGCCCGACGACGCGGCGGCGATCGTCGCGCGGACGGTGCTGTTGCTCGCGCTACTGGAGGACGAAGGTCTCACCGACAGCGAACGCGACGAGATCCTCGCGGCCGCCGCGCACACCGCCGACAACTCAGCGCAGGGCGCGGATAGACAGCATGCTGCACCGGCGGAAATCGACCAGCAGCAAGCTGTTTCGGGGGCAATGCCAGGCCGGGAAGCGCCATAGACTCGGCGGCCGGCACGGTGCGCGCATACAGCTGATGGAGTGACGCGACGTGACACCTCAGGAGACGCCCACAAACCCGGCCGGTCGACGCAGAGCCGTTGTCATCGGGCTGTGCGGCGGTCTCGACGGAGTAGCCGAGGCGTCCTACCGCGGCGGCAGGAAGATCCGGCCCCGGGCCGACTCCCGCGCGGTACGCGACGCCACGGTCAGCCAGGCGACGACCAGCAGCACGTAGCCGGCAACCGCGGCCCACCGGAAGAACACGGAGTCGGTCCGCAGCGCGAGCCCACTCGTGCCGGTGACGACGGTGCCGAATGGGAAGGTGAAACTCCACCAGGTCAGCGAGAACGGCAGGTGGGCCCGCGCGGTGCGGACGGTCACCGCGGCGGCGATCGCCAGCCACATCATGGCGAATCCCCAGGTGGGCAGGCCGTAGAAGAGGGCGAGGGCCTGCGCGGCCGAACCGTAGGGCGCGGGCAGCGCGAGCGGCGCGGCGTTGCCGAGCAGGTTGGCGGCGGTCACCGACTGCCCCAGTGGCCCGAGGACGATCCAGAGCGTGGGCACCATCGCGGCGGGGCCGATGCCGTGGTGGACGAGCCGCTGCCAGATCTGGCCGACGATGATCACGGTGGCGAAGAGGCTGATGCCGAACATCGCGTAGCAGGTGAGCAGCAGGGTGAGCCGGATCTGGCCCGCCGGCGCGTACGGGACGAGCAGCGCCCCGGTCGCGGCGGACACCATCGGCGGCACCACCGGCATCAGCCAGCCGCCGAACGCGGCGTCCGGCGCGATGCGGTGACTCGTCATCATCTTGTACGGGATCCAGGCGCTGGTGACGAGGCCCAGGAGGGTGCCCCCGACCCACAGCACGACGTCCACGGCGAGCGCGGCGGACAGCCCGATCCAGTCTTGACCCAGGATGAGGGTGCCCGCACCGACCGTCAGGAGCGCCATCGCGGGAGCACCCCAGAAGTGGGCCAGCACCGGGTTCTCCGCGTGGCCCCGTGCCGTCACGGGGTAGCGGATCCAGTGCACCGCCCAGGCCGCCGTCAGCGCGACGAGCAGAAGGGCGGCCAATGCCCACACCACGGTGGCGGCGACCCGCAGCCCCGGCACGTGCACCGGCAGCGTGGCGGCGGCGTTCGCCACGATGCCGGTTCCCATGATCGAGGCGTACCAGTTCGGGCCCAGATTGCGGAACAGCTGCGACGGGTGGTCCAGGTCGCGGAGCAGTCCCCAGATCAGGCGTACCGGGGCAGGGCCGGCGGCCGGTGGGGCGGGGAGGAGCGCGGTCATGTCACCACACTCACTCCGGCAAGCCCGGTCAACCAGGGGTTATCTCCTGATACATCCATAGACTCGGCCTATGCCCCTTCCGAGTCGGGTCGCCGACCTCGCCGCGTTCGACCTGCTGCTGTCCGTGGCGCAGCTGGGAAGCGTCGGTGCCGCGGCCCGCACGCACCGCATCAGCCAGCCCTCCGCCAGCGCCCGCATCCGCGGCCTGGAAAGCCGGCTGGGAGTCGCCCTGTTGCAGCGCTCCGCGCGGGGCTCGCAGCTCACGCGCGAAGGGGCTCTGGTGGCGGAGTGGGCGCGTGGCGCGGTGGACGCCGCCGCCGCGCTGGAAGCGGGGATCACCTCCCTGCGCGTCGCACGCGACAGTCTGCTCCCGGTGGCGGCCAGCCTCACCATCGCCGAATACCTGCTGCCCCGGTGGCTCGCCACCCTGCACAGCACCGCGCCCGCCGTCTCGGTCTCGTTGACCACCGGAAACTCCGACGAGGTCGCCGCGGCGGTGCTGAGCGGCGCGGCTCAGGTCGGCTTCATCGAGAGTCCGGAGGTCCCCCGTGGGTTGCAGAGCCGCACGGTGACCCGGGACACGCTGACCGTCATCGTCGTCGGCCGCCATCCGTGGGCCCGCCGCCGCTCGGGAATCACCCCGCTGGAGCTGGCCAGCGCATCCCTGGTCAGCCGGGAGGAGGGCTCGGGCACCCGGCGTTACCTTGAGCACGCCCTGTCGCGGCAGGCCGGCCTCACCCTCGCTCCCCCGGTGCTGCAACTGTCGTCCACCACCGCCATCAAGGCTGCCGTCCTGGAAGGCGTCGCTCCGGCGGTGCTCAGCTCACTGGTGGTGGCCAGCGAGATCGCGGCGGGAGCGCTGCACCCGGTGCCGGTCATCGATCTCGACCTGAACCGGACCCTGCGGCTCGTCTGTCCCCAGGGCCGGCCTCTGACCGGGCCGGCACAAGACCTCGCCACGATCGCCACCCGGCTCGCGGATGCCGAACCCGTCCCCCCAACCCGGTAGTAAGAAGACCTGACTACCGGGTTGGGGGGACGGCCGGTTGGCAACGCCGCACGAATCCCTTGACCGACGCAACACGCCTAACCGTCCGCGGCGTCCGATGCCAACGTCTGCTTGATGACGGTCATGCCATGCTCCATGGCGGTGTCGAGTGACGCGGCGAGGTCATCGGGGCAGGACGTCGTGAATCCAGACGAGCCGGCTGTGACCGTCGCGCTGGTCGAAGACCTGCATGGAGGCGTTGTCATGTGCGTCGGCGCTGGACACGATGAGAATTTCCTTGTGGATGGAAGCCATTACGTGGTCTCCCCTTCCTGATAGCGATGTAGCGGGAGCCGGGACGGTCAGTCGCTGCCGATGAGGCAGAACAGATGCCCTTGCGGATCGGCGAGTACCACCCACTCGTCCCCGCCTGGCTGGAACTCGGGCATCGTCGCGCCGATTGCAAGCAACTCCTTGACTGCACGCCCCAGG
Organism: Micromonospora sp. NPDC005291; assembly: GCF_040607415.1. Lineage (NCBI taxonomy): Bacteria > Bacillati > Actinomycetota > Actinomycetes > Micromonosporales > Micromonosporaceae > Micromonospora > Micromonospora sp. NPDC005291. The sequence continues at coordinate 84,850 of NZ_JBEXGR010000017.1, read as the reverse complement.
TCAGTGATCTTGAAATCGAGATGGGCCTGCTTGGCCGGGTCGGGCCAGCTCGGAGGCCGGTAGCCCTCCACTCGCTGGAGACCGAGCTGGATCGGGCCACCATTGCCCAGGTGCACGCAGTGCTCGTCGCGGTAGGTGACCTCCCAGCCGGTCACCGTCCGGTAGAAGTCGGTGAGCTGGTCTGGGTCGGCACAGTCGAGGACGATCGTGGTGAACTCCGCCAATGCGGGCATGTCGCTAACTCCTTGAACTCGTTCGGGCTCATGGAGCAGCCTGCCCGCGCGCGCTGCCCCCGTCTTGAAGATCCTTGCGCTGGTTGTCAGACCTCGGCCGTAGCTTCGAGACATGCGCTCGTTCGCTGTTCTCGCCGCCCGGCCGGAATTCACCGTGACGGCGGTGTCCTGCAGGGACGACCACAAGGGGTGGTCGGAGGCCGAGTCGCAGGACGACTATCGGGTCGTGCTCGTTCGCCGTGGCCGATTCCGCAGGAGGATCGCCGGCGTCCCCGCAGAGGTCGACCCGACCCTCGCCTACGTTGGCCTGCCCGAGGAGGAGGAGCATTTCGCCCATCCCTCAGGCGGAGATGTGTGTACGTCGGTGAGCCTGAAACCGGCACTGTGGCGGGTCCTGGCAGGTGACGCGGCGCGGGTAGCCAGGTCGACCGTGTACATCGACTCCCGGCTCGACCTCACCCACCGCCGAGTCCTCACCGCCGCTGGCGCCGGGGACCTTGACTACGCCCTCATCGAGCGACTGATGGACCTGCTCAACCGCGTGGTCGAGCAGGTCGTCGCCGGCCCGACGCCTGCGGGTGCGAGCCCCGTCCGGGCCGATCACGCGCTTGTCGCGGCGGCTCGTGCCGCGTTCGGCGAGGAGCATCCCGCCGCGACGGGCCTGCTCCCGCTCGCCGAGTTGCTCGGGGTGTCGCCGTACCGGCTGAGTCGGGCGTTCACCCGGGAGCTGGGGGTGTCGCTGACCCGCTACCGGAATCGGGTCCGCGTCGGCCGGGCGCTGGACCGACTGGAAGACGGGGAGTCCCACCTCGGCGTGCTCGCCGCGGATCTGGGCTTCGCCGATCAGGCGCACATGTCTCGCACCATCCGGGAGCACCTGGGCCACACGCCGACGGCGCTGCGTCGCCTCCTGTCCGAGCCGCATCGAGGCGTTCGGTGATGCCGCGACCGGTCGCCTCCTGAGTTGAGGCCGTGGGTGGGGCAGGGATGCCTCAGGATGCTGCGTCGGGTTTCAGCGGACGGCGTCACTGAGTCGGACGGCATCAGTGAGTCGGGTGGCGAGGTCTCGGACGTGTGTGATCAGTTCGGGTGGTCCGTGGATCTGGAAGCGAAAGCCGAACGATGCGACGTAGACGGCGATCTCGTCGAGCGAATTGGATCCGGTGTGCAGGAGACAGGTGCGCGGGTCGACGGCTTCGATGACCCCGACGGTGGGCGGGATCCGTTCGGTGGCGGTCTCCGCGGACACGTACAGGGTGATTCGGGCCCGGTAGCGGTAGGCGGCGGTCGAGACACCGTGTGTCAGGTAGCCGGCGAGATCGACGTCGGGTGCCGCTCTGGGGGTGAAGCGGGGGCCGGTCGGGATACGGGGATGGATTCGGTCGACCCGGTAGGTGCGCCAGTCGCGCCGGTCGGTGTCCCAGCCCACCAGATACCAGCGCCGGCCCGTATGGATCAGCCGGTGGGGTTCGGTGTCGCGCACCGAGTCGGTGCCCTCGTGGCTGCGGTAGTCGAAGCGGAGCCGCTGGTGGTCGCGGCAGACGGCGGCGAGGACGGTCAGCACGTCCGGGTCCACGGTAGGGCCGGCGGCAGGGACCGTGACGGTGACCGAGTGCAGCAGGTTGAGCCGGTGGCGTACTCGCGATGGCAGTACCTGTTCGAGTTTGGCCAGCGCGCGGAGCGAGGTTTCCTCGATGCCGGTGACGGTGCCGCTGGCGGCGGTACGCAGTCCGATGGCGACGGCGACAGCCTCCTCGTCGTCGAGCAGTAGCGGCGGGAGCTTCGTTCCGGCGCCGAGCCGGTAGCCGGCCGCACCGGGGACGGCGTGCACCGGGTAGCCGAGATCACGCAGTTTCTGGATGTCACGCCGCACGGTCCGCACGTCCACCTCAAGGCGTTGTGCGAGGTTGGCCCCGGTCCAATCGCGGGGAGTCTGCAGCAGCGAGAGCAGGCGCAGCAGTCGGGCGGAGGTTTCCAGCATGCCGCAAGTCTGTCAGCAGGCTAGGGCCGGACCTGTCCTAGCTGGCCAATAGTGTGGTTGTCATGAGCGCACAGATCACCCCGTTCCGGATCGATATTCCCCAGGACCGCCTCGACGACCTGGGCCAGCGGCTCGCCAACACCCGTTGGCCGGACCAGGTACCCGGCGGCTGGGAGGCCGGAGTGCCGCTGGACTACCTGAAAGGCCTGGTCCACTACTGGCGCACCACGTACGACTGGCGCGCCCACGAGGCGCAGCTGAACGAATTTCCCCAGTTCACCACCGACATCGACGAGCAGTCCGTTCATTTCCTGCACGTGCGTTCGCCCGAGCCGGACGCGCTGCCGCTCATCCTCACCCACGGCTGGCCCGGCTCGATCGTGGAGTTCATGCAGATCATCGGTCCACTGACCGATCCCGCCCGGCACGGCGGCGACCCCGCTGACGCCTTTCACGTCGTGGCACCGTCGCTTCCGGGTTTCGGCTTCTCCAGCCCGCTCGCCGCCCCGGGCTGGAACACCAGCCGGGTAGCCCGCGCCTGGGCCGAACTGATGAACCGCCTCGGCTACGAGCGCTACGGCGCGCAGGGCGGCGACACCGGAGCGATCGTCTCCCCCGCACTCGGCCGCGTCGACCCCGATCATGTGATCGGCGTGCACGTCAACAACCTGGGCACCTTCCCCTCCGGCGATCCGGCCGAGCTGGTTGGCCTCAACGAGGCCGACCAGGCCCGCCTCGCACTGATGACGACCTGGGGTCGAGACATGAGCGGATACGCCATCGTCCAGGCAACCCGGCCGCAGACGATCTCCTACGCCCTCACCGACTCACCCGTCGGGCAGCTCGCCTGGATCGTCGAGAAGTTCAAGGAATGGACCGATCCGGCCGCCGAGCTGCCTGAAGACGCCATCGACCGCGACGTGATCCTCACCGACGTCTCGGTCTACTGGCTGACCGGCACAGCCGGATCCGCGGCCCGCATCTACTACGAGGACGCCCAGACCTGGGGCCAGGCACAGCCACGCTCACCGGTACCGACCGGAGTCGCGGTGTTCCCCAACGACATCACCATCCGACCCCTGGCCGAACGCGACCACAACGTCGTGCAGTGGACCGAATTCAGCCGCGGCGGCCATTTCCCAGCCCTGGAGGCACCCGGCCTCCTCGTCGACGACGTGCGCGAATTCTTCCGCAAGCTCCGCTGACGGCACGTGACCACGTCGCCGGTCGAAGATCGACACGACCTCGCCGATGTTGCGGTATCCCGCGGCCCGGATACCGCAACCTCGGCGATATCGAGTGGATCATGCCCGGCTGGGCCGCCACCTCGGCGCGTGGAGGCCGAACACGACGAATCAGCGCAGGCCGCGGACCAGCAGCAGGTAGGCGCAGTAGGCCATCGGCACCAGCAGGAAGCAGATCAGGAACCCGAGCGGCAGGTAACGCGGCGGGGTGCCGGCGACCATGGCCGGCCTCCCCCACCGGCCCAGCACCAGGTACCCACCGAAGAACGCCACCGCCGGCAGCCCCGCACAGATCCACGCACCAAGGGTGAACCCGTCCACCAGGCCAACCCCGGAGGCGAGCACCAGGGCCAGCATGAGCACCCCGGCGGCGGTCCCGCACCCGGCGTAGACGGCGACCGACCGGGCCAGCGGTGACCACGTCGGCAGGAGCGCCGGCCGCTGGGCCAGTAGCTCCGCCTGCTGCCCGTGCCGGTCGGCCTCGTCGGCCATCCGCCGGGCCAACTCCAGCTCCACCTCCGGGTCGACCGCCGCCGCACGCTGGGCCGGCACCCCGGCACCCGCCGGGCTCACCGCCGTCGGCAGCGCCAGCCGCGCCTCGCCTGCCGGCAACTCGGGGTACGCCCCGACCCCCGCCCGCCCCGGCGCGCCGGCTGCGCCGTCGAATCCCCCGTCCCCCGTTCCGGGCGCGGTGGAAGGGCCGGCCCCGGCAGCAGAGGCCCACTCGGCTCCGGACGATGGCCCGGACCCGGCAGCGGAGGTCGACTCGGCTCCGGGCGGTGGGCCGGGCCAAGCGGCAGTCTCGCCCGGACGCCCCGTCCCGGGGGCAGGGCCGGCGGGCGGCTGGTCGATGCCGATCGCCCGGCCGAGCTGGTCGAGGCGTTGCCCCTGGGCGGTCAGCCTCTGCTGCAGGTAGTCAACGGCGGCGTGCAGGTCACGGCGGCGCGCGGTGTCGGCGGCGGCGTGCTGCTCGCCGACGCGGTGCTGCTCGGTGAGCTGTCGGGCCAGCGCCGCGTACTCCTCGAAGGACACTGTCACCGCTCCCCGTCCGGCTCGTGCCCGTCGCCGACGAACGGGACGATCAGCCGTGTGCGCTGGTCGTGCCGGTCGATCAGCAGCGCCCGGTCGGCGCGGGGCGTGTAGGCCAGGTCGTGCGCCCCGAGGTGCAGGGCCAGCTCGGCCCCGGGCACGTTGAGTGCTACCAGGCAGGCGACGTCGTCGCGGTTCTGGGTGCCGCCGAGGTCGTCGGCGAGCCGCCGCAGCCCACGCCACCAACCGAGCAGGTGCACCCCGTGCCCGGGGCCCTGGCGCAGGAGTGCGCGCAGATCGTCCAGGCCGGAGCGGAACGTGCCCGGGTCGGCGGCCCCGAGGACCGGCGCGGCGGCGTCCATGCCGAACACCACCAGGTATTCGCGGCCAGCGGGCTCGGCGGCCAGCGTGGCGATCCGGTCGCGCAGCCCGACCGCGTCGAGGCGCCGCACCGGGTGGCCGGCGGCCCGCAGCGCCGTCTCGGTCTCGTCGGCGACGGGGTCAGCGGCGCTGACCAGGGAGGCCAGCTGGAACCGGGCGTCGCCGGGGGTGTGCTGACGGGCCAGGCTCAGCGTCGCGGCGCGCAGCACGTCCGCGCCCGTCGGCGCGGTGCCCACCACGGCGAGGTGCCGGCCGGGGGTGGTGTCCATCAGGAACAGTGCGGTGGTGCCGTCCACGTCGACCGTTCGGCCGACCAGGGCCATCGGACGCCGGCCACCGGGGCGCAGACCGGCGAAGGTGGAGTCGTCCTCGACCCGTGCGGCCTCGTACCCCTTGAAGACCGCCGGTGCCCGCGAACCCGGCGGGCGGGCCTGCCACAGCTCGTGGCGCAGCGCGGCGAGATCCGCCGCGGCGCGGTGCGCGTCGGGAAAGCGCAGCACGGTGTCGGCGCCGACCGCGCCGGCGGCGGTGTTGACCACGGCGGAGCCGATCGGCAGGGCCGCGGCGGCGTCGTTGAGCGGATCGAGCACCCCGCCGCCACCGGGCAGCGCCACCCGCAACGCGAACTGCCCGAAGATCGCCTCGGCCCGCCCGTAGAGGGCCTCGATGCCGGTCATGCTCTGGCTGGCGAGCACCAGGTGGATGCCGTACGAGCGGCCCTTGCGGGCCAACTCCTCCAGCAGGTCGACGGACTCGCGGGCCAGCGCGTCGTTGCCGGCGAGCAGCACGTGGAACTCGTCGATGACCGCCACGACGCGCGGCAGCGGATTGTCCCGGGGCAGGTCGGCGAGCTTCGTGACGCCGTGCCGCTTGAGCGCGCTGGCCCGGCGTTGCGCCTCCCGACGTAGCTCGCGCAGCACGGCGAGGCCGTACTCGCGGTCGGATTCGATACCGACGGCGCGGGCGTGCGGCAGCCACGACGGGTCGCGACCGGTGGGCACGAACTCGGTGAAGCTGACGCCCTCCTTGAAGTCGAGCAGGTAGAGCTGCAGCTCGGCCGGGGAGTAACGGGCGGCCAGCCCGTAGAGGACGTCGAGGAGGAAGACGGTCTTGCCGGCGCCGGTGCGCCCGCCGACGAGCCAGTGCGGGGTGGCGTCGTCGAAGGCCACGATCAGCGGGGCGCCGCCGGCCCGGCCGATCACCGTACGCAGACCGTCGCCGGCGGACTCGGCCCAGCGCCGCTCGGGCAGCAGCTCGGTGAAGGGCAGCGCGTCGGCGCGGCGGGCGGCGTCGCCGAGGTGCTCGGCGAGCGCGCGTACCGAAGCGGGCGGCGGGTCGCCGTCGAGCAGGACGGGTGCGGCGAGCCCGCTGCCGTCGGCGCTGAACGGGGTGCCCGGCGGGTCGCCGACGTGCGCGTACCCCTGGTCGAGCCGGACCGCGGTGGTGCCGCCCAGCGGCGGCGCGGTCTCACCGGGCAGCCGGGACGGATGGCCGGCGAGCAGCACGCAGACGGCGGCGGCGGGGCCGGCATGGGTGAGAGCGGCGAGCCGGGCCAGCTCGCGTGGCGGTGGCGCGGCGGTGGCGACCACCACCAGCAGGTGCCGGGCGGCGGGCTGGCCGTGCTGAGCGGCACGGGCATGCTGCTCGACGGCGTCCAGCAACGCGGCCACCTCGGCCTCGCCGGTGGCCGGCGGGTCGAGCACCCCGGCGTCGAGCAGGGGGCGCAACGGGCCGAAGGTGGCGCCCAACGCGGCGGTGTCGATGCCGGCGACCCGGACCTGACCGGGCGGTGCGGTGGCGACGAGCCGCAGCACCAACGCCCGCAGCAGCCCGGCGACCTGCGGGTCGCGGGCGTCGGTGTCCAGGGCCAGGTGGTGGCCGCCGCCGAGCGGGACCAGCACCGGGAAGCCTCCGTCCGAGGTGGACGCCTCGCCGATCCGCACCGCGGCCGGCGAGTCGGTCAGCGGCGTGGCGCCCGGGGTGGGAGTGGCCAGGGCGCCGCCGAGGCGGGCCAGTCGGGCCACCAGCTCACCGGCGCCGACCGGCGTGGCGGCAGCCGGTGCCGTGCCGAGCGCTCCCCGGGCGGTGTCCAGGTGCGCCCGGGCCGCCCGGTGGGAGTTGACCGCCTGCCCGTACGTCGACGCGAGCCTGCCCAACCTCTGCCCCCAACGCCAACGGCCGCCTGGTCCCAGGAACCCTAACGGACACCCGTGGCACCCGGACAGTCCTGCGAGGACGTGTCACGCGGGGCCTGTCAGACGGGGCCTGTCACGCCGGGCCTGTCACGCCGGGCCTGTCATGCCGGGCCGCAGGCCGCCGGGCCCGCCACGTCGGCCACCCCGCAGCGGAACACCTCCACCGGCGCCGCCGCGACGTTGGGCACCTGCTCCACCCGCATCAGCGCCAGCCGTTTGTCGACCGGCTCCCCCGAGTCGGGGGTGAACCGGATCAGCCCGGCCACCCCCGGGTAGCCCTGGCCGGCGTTCTGCCGAAGCACCTCCGCGTGCACACCCACCGGGTTGACCGAGGTCGGCTCCCAGCGTTGCCGAGGATCGGCGTGGTGCAGCCGGGCGGCGAGGCTCTCCACCGCCCGGACCATCATCATCGCCGCGTCGTAGGCGAGGCTGACCCGCTCACCGACCTGATGGCCGGTGTCCGGGCGGCAGCGTGGCGGGTCGAGCAGGTCGTCGGCCTGGATCCAGGACAGGAAGCTGGCCCGGGCGTCGTCGCGCCGAGCCTCAGCGGCCCGCAGCGCGTCGCAGGTGGCCAGAGCGGCCTTGGAGACGTACGTGACCGGCAGGTTGCCGGGCGCGGCGGCCCGCAGCCCGGGGTTGGCCATGTAACGGTTGGCTGAGTCGTCGGCGACGAGATGCCGGGGCGGGTTGCCGCCACACTCGCGCAGCGCCCGCAGGAAACCGTCGAACTCCGTCCACCGACCCGCGTAGAAGAGCAGACCGGGGTAGCCGCACTCGTCGGTCAGCCGCTGCCCGGTGCGCCACTCGTCGAGACGCGTGATCCGGGCACCGAACCGCTGTCGGAGCCCGTCGACGAGAGTGCCCACGTAGAGATCCTCGGTGAGCGAGCTGCCCTCCAGCGTCGTGTAGTAGACGTGCGCCTCGTCGACCTTCAGCACCTGTTGCGCGTACGCGTCGACCATCTTCACCTGATCGGCGTTCGGCGCGGAGATCTGCAGGTAGAGGCGGGAGTTGGCGTCCATCCGGTCGGCGGAGAGCGTGGGTGCCAGCACCGGCAGCCCGACCTGGTTCAGCTCGCGCAGCGCTCGGGCGGTGCTGGTCCGGCTCTCCACCAGCCCGACCACCCCGAGCACCGTGGGGTCGTCCCGGGCCAGCTCGGCCAGCATCGCCACGGCCCGGTCGGCGTAGATCATCTGCCGGCCACCGTTGGCCACCACGATCCGCAGCAGCGCGGCACCGTCGGCGCCGGCCGACTCCTTCAGCAACGCGTACTGGGCGGTGGCCATGCCTTCGAGCTCCTCCCGCTCGGAGACGTACGACTCCTCGTCGGCGCGGGTCCGGTTGCCGGTCAGGGTGCCCAGGTAGACCAGGGTGAGGAAGGGCCGACGTCGGTCGCTGCGCTGCCAGACCTCCTCGGCGGCGCGGTTCTGCGCGAAGATGCGCTGCTGGATGGTCCGCAGCCCGTCCTGGCCGGGATCGTTGTTGAACACCTGAGCCGCGCTGTCGCTGTAGCCGACGCACTCGCCGCTGGCGACCACCTCGACCGAGACCCGGCCGCCCGTGAGCGAGGGGTGGCAGCCCGGTCCCCACCGGCTGCCCGCCCACGCGCCCGCCGCGGCCAGCAGCACCAGGCAGAGCGCCGCCGGCAGGAAGCGCCGCGACCACCAGGGCGGGTCGGGCGCGGAGAACGGCCGCACGCCGCCACGCGAGGGCGGGCCGGTGTCGGTGTCGTCGGGGCGCAACGCCACGAGCCAGGCGGCCGGGCGGCGCAGCCGCCGCATCTCCGGCAGCGCCTCGGCCCACTCGTCGTACGCCTCGTCAGCCTCGGTCAACGGGTGCGGTTCGGGCAGCTCCGGCGGGGGTTGCCCGCCGGAGGCGACGATGAACAGCGGGTCGTTGCGGCCGGTCTCGGTGCGGACGTCGCCGATGAGGCGAACCAGTTCACCGCCGACGTTGCCGGGGGCGACGTGGTCGAGCAGCAGCGCCGGGTACGCGGTGCGCCGCCAGTCCGACGGGCGCCACGGTCGACGCCGGTACGCCTGCCGCAGGTCCTCCAGGAACGCGTGCAGCAACAGCTTGTTGACCTGGTCGGGTTGTTCGCCGTCGCGCCAGCCGGCGGTGAGGCGCTCGGCGAAGCCGAGGAAGGTGACCGACTGCCGGGGCGCGAGGTACTGCTGGCGCATGAACCAGTTGTAGTGCCGCCCGAGCACCGGCACCCGGCCGGAGACGGCGGCCCGGAACACCGCCCCGGGCACGGCGCGGCGGACCAGCCAGAGCAGCACCTGCGAGACGATGCTGACCGCGTCACCGCCAGAGGGCAGCGCCTCGGGCGTACGCGGGCCCCGGCGGTCCCGCAGCCGGCGCACCAGTGCCGCGCGGCTGTCGTCGGCGTCGATGCCGAAGCTGAGACTCTGGTGCATCAGCCAGTCGGCGAGCGGGTAGTGCCGGAAGCGCAGCCGGGCGGCACCGAACGCCTCCAGGGAGAGCTGCCGGTGCAACTCGCGCAGCAGGGAAGGCACGTCCCCGGCACCCGGTGGCGCGTCGGCGTCCAGCACGGCGTGCGGCACCCGCCGCCGGGGGCCCTGGCCGAGGAATCGGCGCAGCGGCACCATCAGATCCGGGGTATCGGAGCGGACCAGCCACAGCAGCGGCAGCCGGCGGTCACCGCGACGGGGTCGCCGCAGCAGCCGTGCGAGCAATGCGAAGAACTCCAGCCCGCCTGCCGGCAGCCGGTCCCGACCCGCAACCGACTGCCTCTGGCCGATCAACTCCTGCTTGGGGACCTCGGACCGTCGCACGCGTCACCTCCGATTCCACTCAGTGTGACGCATCGGGTACAGACGCGATGCCGGCCGACGGCCGAGCGCCCACAGGGGACGCTCGGCCGCCGGCCGGTGCAGGTACGAGTACGGATCCGTGGTGCCGGTCCGATCAGCCGGTGACCGCGTTCAGCGCCGGCAGGTAGCCGTAGCGGTAGCCGTCGGCGTCCGGGTGGTACGCCTCGATGATCCCGGAGATGTCGTTGATCCACGGGTCGCCGGCGCAGACGCCGTGCCCGGCGAAGTAGCGCCGGGTGTCGGCGAAGGTGGCACCGGCGGCGTTGGCCCGGGCAGCCGTGACCGAGGCGAGCGCGTCGGCGGCCTCGTTGAGGATGGTGCGCTTGTAGGTGCTCATCGCCAGCCAGCCGCAGGAGGTCGTCTCGAACAGTCGCGGGTAACCGAGGACGATCAGCCGGGCGTTCGGTGCCCGATTGCGGATGGCCGCGTAGGTGGCGTCCAGTCGGGCGGGCAGCGTCGTGGTGGCGAAGGTCTTGGCCGTGTTGACGGCGTTGGTGCAGGACGAGGTGCTACCGAACCGGCAACTGGTGATGACGTTGACGAAGCCGGCGTCGTTGCCACCGATGGTGATGGTGACCAGGGTGGTGCTGGCGCTGAGCGCGCTGACCTGGTCGCTGAGCACGTCGGCGGTGACCGCACCGCCGCAGGCCTTGAAGTTGAAGCTGGTCACGCCGTGGGCGGCCGCCCAGAGTGGGGCGTACGACTTCTGACTGCGGAGGCAGCCGGACAGGTCGTACGGGCCGGCGCCGACGCCGGAGGAGTACGAGTCGCCGAGCGCGACGTAGTTGACGGCGGCGGCCTGCGCGGTGCCGGGCACGAGCACGGCGCCGAGGGCGGCGGTGAAGACGGCGACCAGCGCAGCCAGGGCGCGGGCCAGCGGACGGTGGGGCATGACGGACCTCCACAGAACAGGGGTGGTGGGATCCTGCGACCGCGCGCGTGGCCAGGGGTGGAACGGTTGTTACCAGGCGGTAATGCTATCGAAACATCTAGATCAATGGAATAGCGCGGTCACACCGCGCGGCGGGCCGGCGAGGTTCACATTTGTCGATTAGGTTGGCGGAGCGAACACCCCGATGGAGGGAGTCCACCTCGTGCGACGAGTCCTCACGGCGGCCACCGCCGCCCTGACCCTCACCACCGCCGGCACCATGCTCGCCGGCACCCCCGGCCAGGCCGCCCCGACAGGCTGGGGCCGGCCCATCGTCACCGCCGCGCCGCAACCCGGCGCGCCCGGGTTGGGCGACAGCTACTTCCCCGACTACGGCAACGGCGGCTACGACGTCGAGCACTATGACGTCCGGCTGCGCTACGACCCGGCGACCGACCTGCTCACCGGCACCACCACCATCCTCGCCACCGCCACCCAGGACCTCTCCCGGTTCAACCTGGACTTCCTGCTCGACGTCGAGTCGGTGCGGGTCAACGGTTGGGCGGCGAGCACCAGCACGGCGGGCGCGCACGAGCTGGTGGTCACCCCGGCCCGCACGGTGACCCAGGGCCAGCAGCTCACCATCGTGGTGCGCTACGGCGGTATCCCGTCGGAGACCCTGGTCGGCGGCTACACCGGCTGGACGCGTACCGACGACGGGGCGCTGGCGGTCAACGAGCCCGAGTCGGCGTGGTGGTGGTTCCCGAGCAACGACCACCCACTGGACAAGGCCACCTTCGACATCTCCGTGTCGGTCCCCACCGGTGTCGAGGTGATCAGCAACGGCGTGCAGCCACGGCCGCCGCTGGCCGAGGCCGGCAACCGCACCCGCTGGATCTGGCGGACCACCTCCCCCACCGCCCCCTACCTGGCCTTCATGGCCATCGGCCAGTACGACATCGTCACCGACACCACCCCGGGCGGCCAGCCGGTGATCAACGCGTACAGCACCTCACTGGGCGCGCTCGGGCCGGCCGCGCGGGCCAGCATCGAACGCACCGCCGAGATCGTCGACTGGGAGAGCGGGATCTTCGGCCCGTACCCGTTCGAGGCGCAGGGTGGCGTTGCCGGGCCGGTGGACGGCATCGGCTTCGCGCTGGAGACGCAGACCCGACCGGTGTACGGCCCCGGCTTCTGGCGGCGCGGCGCCAACACCTACGTGGTGGCGCACGAGAACGCCCACCAGTGGTTCGGCGACTCGGTCTCGGTGGCCGACTGGCGCAACATCTGGCTCAACGAGGGCTTCGCCTCGTACGCCGAGTGGCTCTGGTCGGAGGAGCAGGGCGAGGGCACCGCACAGGAGCTGTTCGACTTCACCTACGCCAGCTACCCGGCCGATTCGGAGTTCTGGCAGGTGCTGCCCGGCGACCCGGGCGCCGACCGGGTCTTCGACAACGCCGTCTACGACCGGGGCGCGATGACACTGCACCAGCTGCGGCTGGCGGTTGGCGACGACGCGTTCTTCGAGATCCTGCCGGCCTGGACGGCCGAGCACCGGCACGGCAACGGCACCATCGCGCAGTTCCAGGCACTGGCCGAGCGGGTCTCCGGTTTGGACCTGGACGACCTGTTCACCACCTGGCTGTTCACCGCCGGCCAACCCGACGTGGCCACCGCCGCACGCAAGGCCGCCCCGCCGACCGAGCCGAAGTCCTGGGCCAAGATCCGCGAGGCGCACGAGCTCATCCAGCGCTGATCCCGACGTTCGGCCGGGGGCGCGCGGCGCCCCCGGCCGAGCCCGGCACCCCAGCCAACAGGCGGCGGGCCACCCGCACGTGCGTTCGCGGCGGGGCCGGCGGGGTCGCCGTCCCAGATATGGGGCAGCTCGACAGGCACGGACGAGCACAGCCCCCGCGCGTCCTCCGGCTGGCTCGCGCACCTCGCGGAGACCGGGCCGCCGCGCAGCTCAGAGAGTCTGCGCTGAGGATCCACCCACCGGCACCGGCGTGTCACCCGACTGCTCGGCCGCGCTCGCTTCGATGGCGCGAATGTGCCGGTAGGCGAACCAGAGCGGTGGGAACGCCCCGACCGCGAAGGAAAGGTCGATGAGCGTCCAGAACCAAGGGATGTCCCGGATTGGGCCGCAAATCAGCGCCAGCGGGACGATGCCCGCGCAAGCGATCATGCCGACCTGCACCACCCAGACGTTGCGCACCGGGTCGCGCAGCGGCCCCCAGAACGCCACCGCCAGCACCAGATGAGCGAAGGCCAACCAGTCGGTGCCGTAGAGCAGGAACGGATAGTCCTCGCCAGCCGTCACGAGCCCGGTGTGCACCCGCTGGATCCAGTCAACCAGCGCCGGCAGGTGACCAGCGAGCGGATCCAGTGCCCGCAGCAGCCAGCGCACCTCGATCTCCAGCGGAAACGCGGTGACGCCGCTCAGGAAGAGCCCGATCAGCACGATCCACAGCCAGCGACGGGTTCGCCGTAGCCGCTCCTCGATGTCCATCACCGCAGCGTAACGATGATCTTCGTATCGTCCTGCCCCGTGAGCGGGCCGCAGGGAGTGACCGCTGTCTCAGCGGCAACACGCCGCCCCAGCGCCGGCCCGCATCCCAAGGCGGACCGGCGTCTGGTGACGCCCTCAGTTCAGCGAGCGGCGAGGGCCTGCGCGGCCGAGCCGACCGGGGCTGGCAGCGCGCCGGCACCACCCAGATAGCCGTGGATGGCGGCGGCCGCCGCACGCCCCTCGGCGATGGCCCAGACGATCAGCGAGGCACCCCGGTGCATGTCACCGGCGACGAACACCCCGTCGGCGTCGGTCTGCCAATCGTCACGGGCGTCGACGGCGCCCCGGGTATTACGGGTCACGCCGAACTGGGCCAGCAGCGGCTGCTGCTCGGTGCCCTCGAAGCCGATCGCCAGCAGCACCAGGTCGGCTGGCAGCTCCCGCTCCGAGCCCGGAACCACGGTGACGAACCGCCGGCCGTCGCGTTTCTCCACGGTCACCTCGGCGATCCGCACGGCCCGCACCTGGCCGGTGCCGTCGTCCACGAACTCCTGGACAGCCACGGCGAAGACCCGCTCGCCACCCTCCTCGTGCGCCGGGTAGCTGCGCAGGATCCACGGCCAGGTCGGCCACGGATCCCGTGCCTCGTCGCGCGCCCGGGGCGGCTGCGGGTACAGGTCGAGCTGGTGGACGCCCGCCGCGCCCTGCCGGTGGGCGACGCCGAGGCAGTCGGCCGCGGTGTCGCCGCCACCGATGATCACCACGTGCTTGCCGGCCGCGTCGATCGGGGTGCCGTCCGGCAGCACCGCCCGGGCCGCCCGACCTTCGCCGGTGACCGCGACGCCCGGCTGATCGGTGGCCCCGGTGGCGACCGCGCGATTCGCCGCGACCAGATGCGCCATTGCCTGGTGTACGCCCCGCAGCGCCCGACCCGGGGTTTCCGGGGTTTCCCGGCCCTGCAACGCGCCGCAGGCCAGCAGCACCGCGTCGTGTTCGGCGCGCAACTGCTCGGCGGTGACGTCCACGCCGACGTTCACGCCGGTGCGGAAGCGCACCCCCTCGGCGGTCAGCTGGGCCAGACGGGCGTCGACGTGCCGCTTCTCCAGCTTGAAGTCGGGGATGCCGTACCGGAGCAGGCCACCGATCGCGTCGTCACGTTCGTACACGGTCACCAGGTGACCGGCGCGGGCCAACTGCTGGGCGGCGGCCAGGCCGGCGGGCCCGGAACCGACGACGGCGACCGACCGCCCGGACGGCGCCGGCACCGGGCGGGGGGTGAGGCCGCGCGCCGCGGCGGCGTCGGCGATCTCCACCTCGATCTGCTTGATGGTCACCGGTTGGCCGCCGGCGATGCCCAGCACGCAGGCCGCTTCACAGGGTGCCGGGCAGAGCCGACCGGTGAACTCCGGGAAGTTGTTGGTGGCGTGCAGCGACTCCACCGCGGCGTCCCAGTTCCCGGTGCGGACCAGGTCGTTCCAGTCCGGGATCCGGTTGCCCAGTGGGCAGCCGGCGGTGTCGCTGTGGCAGAACGGGATGCCGCAGTCCATGCAGCGGGTGGCCTGCTCGCGGACGAGGTCCTCGCCGGCCGGCGGGTACACCTCACGCCAGTCGCTGATCCGCACCGGCACCGGGCGGCGGGCCGGCAGCCGCCGGTCGTAGCGCAGGAAACCGTTCGGGTCAGGCACGTGCCACCTCCTGGGCAGCCACCCGCGGGGCAGGCGGCACCGGCATCGCCGGCTCAGTGGGCGGTGTCAGTTCTTTCATCACCGCGTCGTCGACGTCGCGGCCGGCGGCTTCGGCGGCCCGCATGATCTCCAGCACCCGGCGGTAGTCGCGGGGCACCACCACGGTGAACTCGGCCACCGCCTCCGGCCAGCGCTTGAGCAGCTCCTCAGCGACCGCCGACCCGGTCTCGGCCACGTGCCGCTGGACCAGCTCGTGCAGCAGCGTCTGCTCCTGCTCGCCCAGCGGCGCCAGGTCGACCAGCTCCGCGTTGACCCGTGCGCGGTCCAGGTGGTGCACGAACGCCGTGCCGCCGGACATGCCGGCCGCGAAGTTACGACCGGTCGCGCCGAGCACCACCACCGTGCCGCCGGTCATGTACTCGCAGCCGTGGTCGCCGACGCCCTCGACGACGGCGATCGCACCGGAGTTGCGCACCGCGAACCGCTCCCCCACCCGACCGCGCAGGAAGATCTCGCCCGCGGTGGCTCCGTACAGGATGGTGTTGCCGGCGATGATCTGATCCTCGGCCCGCTGCCCCGGCTCGGCGTCGGCGTCGAGGAACGGCGCGGCGGCGTCCGGACGCACGATGATCCGCCCGCCGGAAAGGCCCTTGCCCACGTAGTCGTTGGCGTCGCCGTGCAGCCGCAGGGTCACCCCGCGCGGCAGGAAGGCGCCGAACGACTGCCCGGCCGTGCCGTGCAGCACGAACTCGATGGTGTCCTCGGGAAGGCCGGCGCCGCCGAAGCGGCGGGTCACCTCGCCGCCGAGCATCGCGCCGACGCTGCGGTGCTCGTTGCGTACCGCCACCTCGACCCGCACCGGCGAGCCATCGGAGAGCGCCGGACGGGCGAGCGCGATCAGCTCGTTGTCCAGTGCCTGATCAAGGCCGTGATCCTGCGCGCGGACGCCACGTCGGGCAGCGCCGGCGGGCAGCTCCGGCAGGTGCAGGACGGGCGCGAGGTCCAACCCGTGCGCCTTCCAGTGCGTCACCGCCGTGGCCACGTCGAGCAGCTCGGACTGCCCGATCGCCTCCTCGATCGAGGAGAAGCCCAGCTCGGCCAGGTATCCCCGGACCTCCTCGGCGAGGAAGAGGAAGAAATTCTCCACGAACTCCGGGGTGCCGGTGAAGCGCTCCCGCAGCACCGGGTTCTGGGTGGCGATGCCGACCGGGCAGGTGTCCAGGTGACAGACCCGCATCATCACGCAGCCGGCGACGATCAGCGGCGCGGTCGCGAAGCCGAACTCCTCCGCGCCGAGCAGTGCCGCGATCAGCACGTCCCGGCCGGTCTTGAGTTGGCCGTCGACCTGCACGGTGACCCGGTCGCGCAGCTTGTTGAGCAGCAGCGTCTGCTGCGCCTCAGCCAGCCCCAACTCCCAGGGGGTGCCGGCGTGCTTCAGCGAGTTCATCGGGGAAGCGCCAGTGCCGCCGTCGTGACCGGAGATCAGGATGACGTCCGCCTTGAGCTTCGCCACCCCGGCGGCGACAGTGCCGACGCCGACCTCACTGACCAGCTTCACGTGCACCCGGGCAGCCGGGTTGACGCACTTCAGGTCGTGCACCAGCTGGGCAAGGTCCTCAATGGAGTAGATGTCGTGGTGCGGCGGCGGGGAGATCAGACCCACGCCCGGCGTGGCGTGCCGGGTCCGGGCGATCCAGGGCCAGACCTTGTTGCCGGGGAGCTGACCGCCCTCGCCCGGCTTGGCGCCCTGCGCCATCTTGATCTGGAGGTCGTCGGCGTTGACCAGGTATTCGCTGGTCACACCGAACCGGCCACTGGCGATCTGCTTGACCGCCGAGCGGCGGGCCGGGTCGTGCAACCGCTCCACGTCCTCGCCGCCCTCGCCGGTGTTCGACTTGCCGCCGAGGCGGTTCATCGCGATGGCGAGCGTCTCGTGTGCCTCCGCGGAGATCGACCCGTACGACATCGCGCCGGTGGCGAACCGCTTGACGATCTCGGTGGCCGGCTCGACCTCTTCGATCGGTACCGCCGGGCGGACCCCGGTACGCAGGGTGAACAGCCCGCGCAGCGAGCCGGCCTGCGCGGCGAGCGCGTCGACCTTCGCCGTGTACTGCCGGAAGACGTCGTACTGCCGGCTGCGGGTGGCGTGCTGGAGCAGGAAGACCGTCTCCGGGTTGAACAGGTGCAGCTCACCCTCGCGGCGCCACTGGTACTCGCCGCCGACCTCCAACCGGTCGGAGGCCGCGGCGCCTGCCGGGGGCCAGGCCAGCGCGTGCCGGGCGGCCACCTCGGCGTGCACGCCCGCCAGCCCCACCCCGCCGATGCGGCTGGGGGTACCCCGGAAGTAGCGCTCGACCAGCCGGGTGTCCAGGCCGACCGCCTCGAAGACCTGCGCACCGCAGTACGAGGAGACCGTCGAGATGCCCATCTTCGACATGATCTTCAGGACGCCCTTGCCGAGCGCCTTTGCGTAGTTGCGGACCGCGGCAGCGGGTTCGACGCCGGCCAGCGCGCCGGTGGAGATCAGGTCCTCCACCGACTCGAACGCCAGGTACGGGTTGACCGCCGCAGCGCCGTAGCCGATCAGGACCGCCGCGTGGTGCACCTCCCGGCAGTCGCCGGACTCCACGATCAGCGCCGCCTGCGTACGCGTCTGCTCACGCACCAGGTGCTGGTGCACGGCGGCGGTGAGCAGCAGCGACGGGATCGGCGCCAGGTCGGCGTTGGAGTCCCGGTCGGAGAGCACCAGGATGCGTACGCCGTCCTCGATCGCCTCGGAGACGTGCCGGCAGATCTCGGTCAGCCGTGCCTTGATCCCGGCGGCGCCCTCCCGGATGCGGTACAGACCGGAGACCCGGACCGCTTTGAAGCCGGGCAGGTCGCCGTCATCGTCGATGGAGAGGATCTTCGCCAGCTCGTCGTTGTCGATGATCGGGTGCGGCAGCACGATCTGCCGGCAGCTCGCCGCGCCCGGGTCGAGCAGGTTGCCCTCCGGCCCGATCGTCGACGCCAGGCTGGTCACCAGCTCCTCGCGGATGGCGTCCAGCGGCGGGTTGGTGACCTGGGCGAAGAGCTGGTGGAAGTAGTCGTAGAGCAGCCGCGGTCGGGTGGACAGCGGCGAGATCGGGGTGTCCGTCCCCATTGAACCGAGCGGCTCGGCGCCGGTGCGGGCCATCGGCCCGAGCAGGATCTTCAGCTCCTCCTCGGTGTAGCCGAAGGTCTGCTGGCGGCGGCGGACCGAGTCGTGGGTGTAGACGGTGTGCTCACGGGCGGGCAGGTCGTTCAGCTCGATCAGCCCGGCGTGCAGCCACTCGCCGTACGGCTGCGCGGCGGCCAACTCGGACTTGATCTCCTCGTCGTGCACGATGCGGCCGGCGACGGTGTCGACCAGGAACATCTTGCCTGGCTGAAGCCGCCCCTTCGCGACCACGTGGGCCGGGTCGAGGTCGAGCACGCCCGCCTCGGAGCCGAGCACCACGAGCCCGTCGTCGGTCTGCCACCAGCGCCCCGGGCGCAGCCCGTTGCGGTCCAACACCGCGCCGACGATGTCGCCGTCGGTGAAGGCCACCGACGCGGGGCCGTCCCACGGCTCCATGAGGCTGGCGTGGAAGCGGTAGAAGGCTCGCTTGGCCGGCTCCATGCCGGGGTCGTTCTCCCACGCCTCGGGGATCATCATGAGCACCGCGTGCGGCAGGCTCCGCCCGGCCAGGTGCAGCAGCTCCAGGACCTCGTCGAAGTTCGCCGAGTCGGAGGCGCCGGGGGTGCAGACCGGGAAGACCCGCCGGATGTTGCCTGGCACGTTCGGTGAGCGCAGCAGCGCCTCGCGGGCCTGCATCCAGTTGCGGTTGCCACGAATCGTGTTGATCTCGCCGTTGTGGGCGATGAACCGGTACGGGTGCGCCAGCGGCCAGGACGGGAAGGTGTTGGTGGAGAAGCGGGAGTGCACCAGCGCGATCGCGCTGTCCACCCGCTCGTCCCGCAGGTCGGGGTAGAAGGCCGGCAACTGGTCGGGGGTGAGCATTCCCTTGTAGACCATGGTCCGACTCGACAGCGACGGGAAGTACGCCGGCACGCCCCGCTCGGCGGTTTCCCGCTCGGCCTGCTTACGCAGGCAGAACGCCACCCGGTCCAGCTCGGTGCCACGCAGGGCGGAACCGGCCGGCCCATCGGGTGAGTCGGTGAGCCGGTGCGCGGCCAGGAAGAGCTGCCGGACCCGGGGCATCGCCGCCACGGCGGTCTCGCCGAGCTCACTCGGGTCGATCGGCACGTCCCGCCAGCCGAGCACGTCGGCCCCCTCGACCAGCGCGTACTTCTCGACCACTCGTCGGGCACGCGCCTCGGCGGCATCGCTGTCGGGGAGGAAGACAAGCCCGGTGGCGTATTCGCCCGCCGGGGGAAGCGCGACGTCGGCCACCGCGCGCAGGAACGCGTCAGGCACCTGGATCATGATGCCCGCGCCGTCTCCGGTGTTCGGCTCCGCGCCACGGGCGCCCCGATGATCCAGCCGGCAGAGCGCGCCGAGCCCGTTGGCGACGACCGCGTGCGAACGCCGGCCGTGCAGGTCCGCTACGAAGGCCACACCGCAGGCGTCGTGCTCCTGGGCCGGGTCGTAGAGGCCCTGTGCGGGCGGGCGGGAGCCGGGCGTGGGGGACGCCTGCGGGCTGTGCGGGTACGGCTGTGACTTGTGCGGGTACGGCTGAGCCACCGGGCCTCCTGTCGTCACTCAGGTTGGATCATGGTGGGGACGACGTCGGCCCGTGGGTCTATTGAGTCTACGTTAGGGCCGGGGCCGCACGGCCACCTGAGATTGATCACACCGTCCATAGTCTGGGACGTGTAGTCTCGCGCGGTGGATCCGCTACACAAGGACATCTTCGACCGGTTGGAACACTTCTACGACGCGGTGCCCCGCGACGTCGCCGGTGTGGAGGAGCATGGCGGGCTGGTGTTGTTCGTCCGGGAGGGTGCCGGCTGGCCGTTCTACGCCCGCCCTCGGATCGACGCCACCGAGCCGCCCTCGCTGGCCGACGTGACCTCGGTCCGCGAGCGGCAGCGGAAGCTGGGCCTGCCGGAAGCCTTCGAGTGGGTGCACGAGACGACCCCCGAGCTGTTGGCGGTGGCCCGCTCGGCAGGGCTCAACGTGCTGGAAGCGCCGCTGATGGTGCTCGACCTGACCGCGCTGCCCGACCCGGCGACGCTGTCCGACGTGTCGGTGCGGGTGCTGGCGGCGGACTCTCCCGGCTTCGCCGCCGACGTCGCCGCCCGGCGGGCGGTGGCAGCCGTGTCGTTCGCCGCCGCCGGCACCGCGCCCGGCGGGGCCGGCCCGGCCGAACGGGACGCCGCCGTCACCGAACTCGAGCTGGCCGCGCTCGACGAGGAGCGTGCCCGGATCGCCGACGGTCGGCGGATCTCCGCGCTGGCCGGCACTCCGACCGAGGGCGCGTTGGCCAGTGGCATGGCCATGCGTGTGAACGACGTCGCGGAGATCGCCGGGGTGGCCACCCTGCCGGCCGCCCGGCGACGCGGGCTGGCCGCCGCGCTCACCGCCGCCCTTGCTCGGGAGCTGGTTGCGGCCGGCACCGACCTGATCTTCCTCTCCGCGGGCAGCGAGGAGATCGCCCGGGTCTACCTGCGGGTCGGCTTCCGCCGCATCGGCACCGCCTGCATAGCCGAACCCGCAGCCCTCATCCCCTGACCCCTCCCGCGACCGAGGTCAGGTTGGGGGACGCCACTGGGCGGCGGAGGCGGCGGCAGTGGAGAGCAGCCGCGGATTGATTCTGCCGAGTGCGGCGTCCCGGGCGCGCAACGCCAACCGGCCCCGGGTCTGAAGCACCGCCGACATCCGTCGGGTCTGCCGGACCACCGTCGCGGCCCTGGGACGGCGAACCCGGTCGTACGCCTGAACGGCATCGGGCAGTCGAGCCTCACGCAGCAGCGAGGCGAGCGTGGCGGCGTCCTCGAAGGCGAGACACGCGCCCTGCCCGAGGTGCGGCGGCATGGCGTGCGCCGCGTCGCCGAGCAGCACCACCCCGCCCGGCCCGACCGGAAAGCCGTACGCACGG
This sequence comes from Micromonospora sp. NPDC005291, assembly GCF_040607415.1. Classification (NCBI taxonomy): domain Bacteria; kingdom Bacillati; phylum Actinomycetota; class Actinomycetes; order Micromonosporales; family Micromonosporaceae; genus Micromonospora; species Micromonospora sp. NPDC005291. Next base: position 63,823 of record NZ_JBEXGR010000017.1, on the reverse strand, counting down.
GGCAGCGGACGCAGCTCGCGGACCTCCTGCTGGACCAGGTCGGCCGGATCGGTGGCGTCGAGCAGTGCGCCAATGGGGGCCGGCCAGTCCGCGTACCAGCGGCGCAGCAGGGCGAGCTGGGTTTCCGGCGGCTCCGGGCGGGGTGCGCCGGCGGCAGTGGCCACCCAATAGATGCCGCCCCGGGTGGACCCACCCGAGGAGCCGCGCTCGCCCAGCGACGCGGCCACGAACCGGTAACCCGCGCCGAGGACCTCACCGGCCAGCGGCTGGTCGTCGGGTAGCCGAGGTGCCTGGTACCAGGGGATGACGGCCCGCCAGGCGGCGCATCCGGAGCTGACCACCCGGGACTCGGGGGCGAGCTGGCGGCGAATGCCGCTGTCCGTGCCGTCGGCGGCGACCACCAGATCCGCCTCGATGGTGTGCCGTCCGTCGCTCACCGCCGGTCGCTCGCCCGGCTCGACCCGGACGTGTCGCACGGTCACTCCGGTACGCAGCTCGACCCGGTCGCCGAGGCCGGCGATCAGCGTGTCGTGCAGGTCCTCGCGGTGCACCACCACCGGCATCCGGTCGGCCGGGATGGGCCGGGGCTGCACGAGCCAGTGCCCGTCCGGGCGACGGACGCCACCGTCGGGTAACGGGGTGGCGATGGCAGCCAGGCCCGCGCCGAGGCCGAGAACCTGCAGCGCGCGGACTCCGTTGGGCCAGAGCACCACGGCGGTCGGCTCGGGGCGCACCCGTTCGGCGCGTTCCAGCAGAGTGACCTGCCAGCCGGAACGGGCCAGCGCGCCGGCCACCGCGAGGCCACCGACCCCTGCGCCGACCACCACCGCGCTTCGCATCGGTGCCGCCTCCGCTCAGCTGTCCCGGTCGGCGGGCCGCGCGGTGGCCGCGTCGGCCCGGTCCGCGCGGGAGGCCGACGGGTCGTCCGCCGGCTCGTCGTCGGTCGACGGGCGATCGACGGGTGCCGCCTCATCGAGCGGCTCGCTGTCGCCCGGCCGGGAGCCCTCGTCAGTGGCCGGATCGGGCGGCACGACGCCGGTGTCCTGCCAGGCGGCGTACTGCTCCTCGCTGACCACCCGGTAGCCCTCCGGCGCGGCGGACCGCGCGGCGGTCTCCCGCTCGGAGAGATCGACCTGGGACAGGTCGGACGTAGCGGGCGGGGTCGGCGTCGCCGCCGCGCCGAGCGGGATCAGGTAGTCCCGGGGGCCGCGCACCCGTACGAAGTAGATCAACGCGCCGAGGAAGACCAGGCCGGCGGTCCAGACGTTGAGCCGGACACCGAGGATCTGGTTGGCCTCGTCGGTGCGCATCAGCTCGATCCAGAACCGGCCGACGGTGTAGCCCATCACGTAGAGCGCGAAAGCCCGGCCCCGGCCCAGCTTCAGCCGTCGGTCCAGGATGAGGACCAGGGCGACCACGCCAAGGTTCCACAGCGCCTCGTAGAGGAAGGTCGGCTGGTACAGGCCCGGTTCGAGGATCGGCTGCCCGGCGTCGTCACGCAGCGCGTGCCCCGGATTGTCCGGGTCCATCCGGTGGATCTGCAGGCCCCACGGCAGGGTGGTTTGGCTGCCGAAGAGCTCGTTGTTGAACCAGTTGCCGAGCCGACCGACCGCCTGGGCCAGCGGCAGCCCGGGTGCCAGCGCGTCGGCCACCACGCCGAACGGTATGCCGAGTTGCCGAGCCGCGATCCAGGCACCGATTGCGCCGCCGGCGACCGCACCCCAGATGCCGAGACCGCCCTCCCAGATGGCGAACGCCTTCATCGGCTCACCGCCGGCGCCGAAGTATTTCTCCGGTGAGGTGATCACGTGGTAGATCCGGGCGCCGATGATGCCCGCTGGCACCGCCCACACCGCGATGTCGAGCACCGCGCCGGGCGCGACGCCGCGCTGCCGCAGCCGGCGCTCCGTCACCCAGCAGGCCAGCACGATGCCGGCGATGATGCAGAGCGCGTACGCCCGGATCGGCACCGGCCCGAGCTGCCAGACCGCGGTGCTGGGACTGGGAAGGGCCGCCTGGGGGGACAGCGAGACGAGGGTCACGGGTGCACACGCTACCGCTGCACACCCCCGCAGCGGCACCCCGGGCCACTGGAGCGCGCATCTCGGTGACTTCTGGTTTGCGCCGCCGTACGCTCTTTGTCCATGAGTGCGCTCACCTGGGCGGTCGCCGCAGTCGTCACCGACGACACCGGCCGGGTTCTGCTCTGCCAGCAGGGCCGGGGCGAGCGCCGCTACGCGCTACCCGGCGGGCGACTGCGCCCCGCCGAGAGCCCGGTGCGGGCGGCCCTGCGGGACATCCGCGCGGAGATTGGCTGGGACATCGAACTGGTCGACCTGATCGGCGTCTACCACCTGACCGGGCCCGCGGGGGGAACGCCGGCCGGAGGCGCCGGGCCGCTGCCGGACGTCCTCGTGCACGTGTTCCGGGCCCGCGCGGCCGAGGGCCGACCGACGGCCGACCCGCCGCCGGGCTGCCGGTTGTCCTGGCACGCCCCCGCCGCGCTGCCCGAGTCGGTCACCCCGCTCACCCGGGCCGCCGTCACCGACGCGATCGCCGGCCGCTCCGGCGTACTCCGCGACACGAGGTGGACACCCGGGACCATCAACCCCGCGCCGCCGCCACCGGAGCAACGGGCCGAGGCGGACATACCAGGGCGTTCGCCGGCCCTGGACCACCGACCAGCTGTTCCCGGACGCCCTCCGCCGGCCGGGCATCCATCCGGTTGAGCCTTATACCTGTGCGGCATAGATATGACTCACAGGTATAACGCTCACCAGACAGACATGCCCAACACGCACAGCGGGGTAAGGGCTCAGCGGTTGGGGGTGCGGACGCCTTCGGCGAGTTCGGCGCTGAGGGTACGAAGAGCGGCAAGCCCCTCCGCCTCGGTGGGCGCGTCGAGCATGCACCGAACCAGCGCGCTGCCCACGATCACCCCGTCGGCGTACCCGGCGACGGTGCCGGCCTGCGCACCGGTGCCCACGCCCAGACCGACACCGATCGGCAGGTCGGTGACCTCCCGGGCCCGGGAGACCAGCGTCGGCGCGGCGTCGGAGGTACGCGCCCGAGCGCCGGTCACACCCATGACGGCGGTCGCGTAGACGAAGCCGCGGCAGTGCTCCACGGTCATCGCGAGCCGCGCGTCGGTGGACGACGGCGACACCAGGAAGGTGCGGTCCAGTCCGTGCGCGTCCGAGGCGGCCAGCCACTCGTCGGCCTCGTCGGGGATGAGGTCCGGGGTGATCAGACCGGTGCCACCGGCAGCGGCGAGATCACGGGCGAACACGTCCACGCCGTACCGCTCGACCGGGTTCCAGTAGGTCATGGTTACCACCGGCGCTCCGGTGGCCGCCACCGCCTCGATGATGCGCAGCGTGTCCGCGGTGCGGACGCCCCCGGCCAGCGCGATGTCGCTGGCCTTCTGGATGACCGGCCCGTCCATCACCGGGTCGGAGTAGGGGATCTCCACCTCGATGACGTCGACGCCGGCCTCGACCATGGCGATCATCGCGGCGATGCTGCCCTCGACGGTCGGGAACCCGGCCGGCATGCAGCCGACCAGCAGTGCCCGTCCGTCGGCGCGGGCCTTGTCGAAGGCCACCCCGATCCGGCTCATCTCACCGCTCCTTGTCGAGAATGCCGAAGTAGTCGCCGGCGGTGTGCACGTCCTTGTCGCCCCGCCCGGAAAGGTTGACCACGATGGTGGGCACCCGACCCAGCTCGGCGGCGAGCTTCGGGGCCAGCGTCAGGGTGCCGGCGAGCGCGTGCGCGCTCTCGATCGCCGGGATGATCCCCTCGGTGCGGCAGAGCAGCTCGAACGCGGCCATCGCCTCGTCGTCGGTGACCGGCAGGTAGTTGGCCCGGCCGGTGTCGTGCAGCCAGGCGTGCTCGGGCCCGACGCCCGGGTAGTCCAAGCCGGCGGAGATCGAGTGCGACTCCAGCGTCTGCCCGTCGGCGTCCTGCAACACGTAGGTGCGGGCGCCGTGCAGAACCCCGGCGGACCCACCGGTGATGCTGGCCGCGTGCCGGCTGGTGGTCACCCCGTCGCCGCCAGCCTCGAAGCCGTACAGCCGCACGTTCTCATCGCCCACGAAGGCGTGGAAGATGCCCAGCGCGTTGGAGCCGCCGCCGACGCAGGCGGTGACCGCGTCCGGCAACGCGCCGGTGAGGTCGAGGCACTGCTGGCGGGCTTCGTCGCCGATACCGCGCACGAAGTCACGGACCATCGCCGGGAACGGGTGCGGCCCGGCGGCGGTGCCGATCAGGTAGTGCGTCTCGTCGACGTTGGCCACCCAGTCGCGCATCGCCTCGTTCATCGCGTCCTTGAGGGTGCGTGAACCGGTGGTGACCGGGACGACGGTGGCGCCGAGCATGCGCATCCGGGCCACGTTGAGCGCCTGCCGCTCGGTGTCGACCTCGCCCATGTAGACCACGCACTCGAGGTCGAACAGGGCGGCGGCGGTCGCGGTGGCCACGCCGTGCTGGCCGGCCCCGGTCTCCGCGATCACCCGGGTCTTGCCCATCCGCTTGGTGAGCAGCGCCTGACCGAGCACGTTGCGCACCTTGTGCGCGCCGGTGTGGTTGAGGTCCTCGCGCTTGAGCAGCACCCGCGCGCCGACCTTCGCCGAGAACCGCCGAGCCTCGTAGAGCAGCGACGGCGTGCCCGCGTAGTCGCGCAACAGCGCGGCGAACTCGGCCCGGAAGGACTCGTCCGTCATCGCCGTGCGCCACGCCCCGTCGAGCTCGTCCAGCGCGGCCACCAGGGCCTCGGGAACGAACCGACCGCCGAAGCGGCCGAAGTGGCCGGCGGAGTCGGGCTGCGGGCCGGCCACCTGGGCCAGCGCGTCGGCGCTCATCGGAAATCCTCTCGGTGGGACGTCACACCGGCGCGGGTCAGCGCACCGGCCGGGGCGTTGCCGGGTGATTACCGGCGTTGACCAGCTCAGCGACCGCCTCGCGAGGGCTCTTCTGGGTGACGAGGCCCTCGCCCACGAGGACCGCGTCGGCGCCCGCGGAGGCGTACCGGATCAGGTCGTGCGGGCCGCGAACGCCAGATTCGGCGATCTTGACGACGCTGCTGGGCAGGCCTGGCGCGATCCGCTCGAACACCGACCGGTCGACCTCCAGGGTACGCAGGTCACGGGCGTTGACCCCGATCACCTGCGCGCCGGCCTCCAGAGCACGGTCGGCCTCTTCCTCGTCGTGCACCTCGACCAGCGCGGTCATGCCCAGCGACTCGATTCGCTCCAGCAGGCCCATCAGCACGTTCTGCTCGAGCGCGGCGACGATCAGCAGGACCAGGTCGGCGCCATGCGCACGCGCCTCGTGCACCTGGTAGCTGGAGACCACGAAGTCCTTGCGCAGCACCGGCACGGTGACCGCGGCCCGGACGGCCGCCAGGTCGTCCAGTGAGCCGCCGAACCAGCGCCCCTCGGTCAGCACGCTGATCGCCCGCGCCCCACCGGCCGCATAGTCGGCGGCGAGATCGGCCGGATCGGCGATCTCGGCCAGCCGGCCCTTGGACGGCGACGAGCGCTTCACCTCGGCGATCACGGCCACGCCGGGCTTGCGCAGCGCCGCGTACGCGTCCAGCGGCGGCGGCGCCGCCGCTGCCAGTTCACGGATCCGCTCCAGCGGAACCTCCTCCTGGCGACGGGCGACGTCCTCACGCACGCCAGCCAGGATCTCGTCGAGCACGCTTACGGACGCTGCCTGACCGGCATCGTCCCCCTCCGCGTGCGCATGCTCAGCAGTCACCAACGGACTCCCCTCTCCGGGCGTCATGGGCCGATGCTAGGGGCAGCCGGCCGACGCCGGGCGCCGGGGGTATGGCGCTGCTCACGAATAGGGCTGCGGCATAATGGCCGACTTGCCGTGAACGGTATGTCACGCAGCGCCACCTCCGGTATCGACCAGCGTCACGCGGTAGGAGCCTGGCGGCCCCGGTCAGACCGGGCCGATCCATCGATCATGCCATCAGTTCCTGGCCGGCGCGCGGTGACAGCGACGACGATCGATGCTGTGAGCAAGCTCAAGGCCGAACGGACGGTCCCTGTTCACGGCCGAGGCGGGACAGTTGACCGGGCGGTCATGACGGCGAAACGTCAGCAGGCCAGCATCGTCCTCGGGCAGACTCGATGGCGCGCCTGCCCCGACCGTCGCAACTCCTCGTGCGAGGTGACCATGAGCATTACCGAGCCCCACCCGAACATCGGGCTGACCACCATCTCGCGGACGGTGGCGTCGCTCGCCGTCGGGGTGGTGCACACGTTGGAGCGAGCCGTGGTGGGCGAGGGACGGATGCGGACCGCGCGCGGCAACGCCTGGGAGGCGGTCTGCGCCGACCGTGCCCGCGCCGACCAGCGCACCGAGCTGAACCGCCTGGTGGCCGAGCTGACCGCCGCCCGCGCCGCCAGTCGCCGCCCCCAGCGGGAGCGTCAGTCAGTCGGCTGACACACCGTCGGCCGCACTGGCCGTCGCGTCAGTCGTCCGTCGGGTCCTCGCCCCGGTCCAGCGCGTTCCACGCCTCGGTGGTCCGCCGCCCGGCCATCGGGGCCGGCGGTCCCGCCGGATCGACCGGTGCCGACGCGGGCTCCTGAGCGGTCCGCACCGGCCGCTCGTATCGGGCGCCCATCGCCGGCCAGCCGCCGCCGCGCAGCGCCGTCCACAGGCCGCCCCCGGCGGCCAACAGACCGCCGAGCAGGCAGAGCGCCGGCCACTGCCGACTCACCGAGCCGTCGACGTCGGCCACCAGCCCGTACCCACCGCCAGCCGCCACGGCCAGACCGAGCGCGCCGAGCAGCACGCCGAGCACCCGCCGCGATCGGCCCCGGGTAGCCAGCACCGCCCCACCGCCAGCCAGGGTCACCAGCGCCAACGCCGGCAGCCAGGGCAGCAGGGCCGCCCCGCTACGGGTGTCGCGCACCGGCGGCAGCGGTGCCGGGCGCACGGTCAGCTCGACCGACCAGCTCCGCGTCGCCACCCAGAGCGCCAGGCCCGCGCCGGCCAGGCAGAGCAACACGGCGTACGTCAACTCGCGCCGGCCCACCGCGGGCCGCTCTTCGCTACTCAACGGGCTGGCCTTTCGTTCGCGACTGCGGGGCTCCGCTGCGCTGCACTCCTCGCGCTCACCGAGCCCACCTTCCGTTCGCGACTGCGGGGCTCCGCTGCGCTGCACTCCTCGCGCTCACCGAGCCCACCTTCCGTTCGCGACTGCGGGGCTCCGCTGCGCTGCACTCCT
>NZ_JBEXGR010000017.1:0-56481 GCF_040607415.1 Micromonospora sp. NPDC005291 | reverse complement strand
TCGCGCTCACCGAGCCGGCCGCAACGTTTCGGCCGCCGCGATCGCCGCCAGCACGGCCGCAGCCTTGTTCCGCGTCTCCTCGTCCTCGGCGGCCGGGTCCGAGTCGGCGACCACCCCCGCACCGGCCTGCACGTAGGCGCGGCCGTCGCGGATGAGCGCGGTCCGGATGGCGATCGCCATGTCCAGGTCGCCGCCGAAGCCGAAGTAGCCGACCGTGCCGCCGTAGAGGCCGCGTCGGACCGGTTCCAGTTCCTCGATGATCTCCATGGCCCGCACCTTGGGCGCGCCGGAGAGCGTGCCGGCCGGGAAGGTCGCGGCAAGCGCGTCGAACGCGGTCTGGTCGTCACGTAGCGTGCCGGTGACGGTGGAGACGATGTGCATGACGTGGCTGTACCGCTCGACCGTGGCGAACTCGGGCACCTCGACGCTGCCGGGTTGGCAGACCCGGCCCAGGTCGTTGCGGCCCAGGTCGACCAGCATCACGTGCTCGGCCCGTTCCTTGGGGTCGGCGAGCAGCTCCGCGGCGAGCGCGGCGTCGGCGGTGGGGGTGCCGCCGCGCGGCCGGGTGCCGGCGATCGGGTGCAGCAGCGCCCGGCGCCGCCCGTCCGCAGAGCCGGTGACCTTCAGGTGCGCCTCGGGGGACGAGCCGACGATGTCGAACCCGTCGAAGCGCAGCAGGTACATATAAGGGCTGGGGTTGCTGGTGCGCAGCACCCGGTAGACATCCAGGGGGTCGGCGTGGGTCGACCTCTCGAAGCGCTGGGAGAGCACGATCTGGAAGCACTCGCCGGCCCGGATCGCCTCCTTTGCCGACTCCACCGCCTTCGGGTAACCGCCGTCGGGCGTACGGCAGAGCACCTCCCCGGCGGGGGGACGCTCGACGGTGGAGATCATCGGCGGGATGGGCCGGGACAGGGCGGTGGTCATGGCGTCAAGCCGGCCGACCGCGTGGTGGTACGCGGCGGCGACCTGCGGGGCGCGGTCCGGGGCGTCCAGCGGCGGCAGCACCGCGTTGGCGACCAAAATCGCCGAGCCGTCGTAATGGTCGAGCACCACCAAATCGGTGGCGAGCATCATGCCCAGCTCCGGCACGCCCAGGTCGTCCTCGGTCAGCTCGGGCAGTCGCTCGAAGCGGCGGATGAGGTCGTAGCCGAGGTAACCGACCATCCCCCCGGTCAGCGGCGGCAGGCCGTCGGACGGGTCCCCGACCGGCCCGGCCAGCGCCGCCACCGTCTCCCGCAGCACCCGCACCGGGTCACCCTCGGTGGGCAGCCCGGCCGGCGGCTGGCCGAGCCAGGTCGCCACCCCGTCCCGCTCGATGAGGGTCGCGCTGCTGCGTACGCCGATGAAGGAGTACCGCGACCAGGCCATGCCGGCGGAGCCGACGCCCTGCTCGGCCGATTCCAACAGGAACGTGCCCGGCCCACCGGCGAGCTTCCGGTAGACCCCGACCGGGGTCTCCGCGTCGGCCAGCAGCCGCCGCGTGACCGGCACCACCCGCCAGTGGGCGGCCAGCTCGGTGAAGGTGGCCGGGTCGGGGCTGACGGTGCCGTCGGTCATGGGTGAGCCTGCCTTTCGTTCGCGACTGCGGGGCTCCGCTGCGCTGCACTCCCCACGCTCACCGAGCCTGCCTTTCGTTCGCGACTGCGGGGCTCCGCTGCGCTGCACTCCTCGCGCTCACCGAGACTCCGGGGTGGTGACGGGAAGCTCGGTGAAGAAGCAGGTCCGGTGCCCGGTGTGGCAGGCGGCGCCGACCTGGTCCACGCTCACCAGCAGCGCGTCCCCGTCGCAGTCCAGCGCGACCGAGCGGACGTACTGGTGGTGCCCGGAGGTGGCGCCCTTGACCCAGTATTCGCGTCGGCTGCGCGACCAGTAGGTGGCCCGGCCGGTGGTGAGGGTGCGGTGTAGCGCCTCGTCGTCCATCCAGGCGACCATCAGCACCTCGCCGGTCTCGTGCGCGCGGACCACGGCGGCGACCAGACCGTCGGGGGTGCGGCGCAGGCGGGCCGCGATGGCGGGGTCGAGCCGGGACGGACGGGCCGGCACGGGCGCGGCCGGACCGGTCGGATCGCTGGGAACGCCGGTCACCGGCGCGTCAGGTACGGGCACAGTGACCAATTGTCCCGCACGCGGCGAGGGCACCGGCGACCGCTCCCGCAGGGGCTGCGGCGGGAGCCCGGCGGGCCGGGCCAGCTGGGCCACGTAACGGTCCAGCCGGCCGTCGACCAGGGCGGCGGCCAGGTCCGCGCCGGCCGTGTCGGCGATCTCCTCGGCGTACGGTCGGATCAACGGCAGTGTGCCGGTGACCAGCCGGACGGCGGCGGCCCAGAGTTGGCCGGTGGCACCCGGGCGAAGCCCGAGGCAGAGCAGCATGTCCGCCCGGTAACCGGGTGGAGCCACCGGCAGTTCCAGGGCCGCCGCGAAGGCCGCCCGGCGGGAGTGGACCCGCACCGACGGGTTGGCCGGGCGCAGGACCGATGGGCAGAGCCGGGCCAGGTCGGCGACGGCGAGCCGGACCCCGGGACGGTCGTCGGCGGCCCGCGCGGCGGCGGCCTTACCCAGCGAGGCGATCAGCTCTTCGAGTCGGGGTGGCTCGGCGGGCTGGCAGAGCACCGGCAGATCGATCCGGGGCCGCCAGTGCGGGTCGGCCCAGAGCAGCCGCGCCGGTGCGGTGACCGGCAGCCCGAACGCCCAGTCCGCCGGCTCGCCGAGTCGGTGCACCCAGGAGCGCACGTCGTGGGCGGCCACCGAGACGTGGGTGACCCGGCCTGCGGATTCGGCCAGGTACGCGCGCCGGGCGGCGTACGGGGCGCCGCCGACCAGCACGTCGAGGTCGACGTCGCTGTGTGCGGTGGCGGCGCGGCGGGCGTGACTGCCGCGCAGCAGGATGCCGACGACCGGCCGCTCGGCGGCCTGCCGCAACCGCGCGGCCCAGTCCTCAAGAAAACCGCTATCCGGTAACGGAGCGTGACCCACCGCGCCATCGTGCCGTACGTCCGATCAGCGCGCAATGCCCGTTGGCGGACCTGGTGTCCGGTCCGGAGCCTACTGCCCGTTCTCGCGCTCGGCGCAACGGTAGGCGGTCCGACCGTCGGTGCTGACCGTTGCACCGGCAGCAGCATTTCATCTAGCGTTGAGTTCAACACATGATGAGTTTCCTTGGAGGTGCGGAATGGACGACGCGATAGCCGTCCGCGACCTGGTTGTCGTCCGGGGCGGGCGGCGGGTGCTGGACGGCATCAGCTGCCGCGTCCAGCGTGGCGCCGTCACGGGGCTGCTCGGCCCCAGTGGCAGCGGCAAGACCACGTTCATGCGCGCGGTGGTCGGGGTGCAGGTGGTCAGCGGCGGAACGGTCACCGTGCTGGGTCAACCGGCGGGCGCCCCCGCGCTGCGGCACCAGGTGGGCTACCTGACCCAGGCGCCGAGCGTCTACGCGGACCTGACCGTCCGGGAGAACGCCCGCTACTTCGCGGCCCTGCACGGGCGGGGTCGCGTCGAGGCCGACCGGGCGATCAGCGACGTCGGGCTGGCCGAGGCGGCTGGCCAACTGGTCGCCACCCTGTCCGGCGGTCAACGCAGCCGGGCCTCACTGGCCTGCGCCCTGGTCGGGGAGCCGGAGCTGGTCATCCTCGACGAGCCGACCGTCGGTCAGGACCCGGTGCTGCGGGCCGATCTGTGGGCCCAGTTCCACGCGATGGCCGCCGCCGGCACCACCCTGCTGGTGTCGAGCCACGTGATGGACGAGGCGGCCCGCTGCGACCGACTGCTGCTGATCCGCCAGGGGCGGTTGATCGCCGACGACAGCCCGGCCGCGATCCGCGCCGCCGCCGGCGTGGACGACCTCGACGAGGCGTTCCTGCGACTGATCCGGGCCGGCGAGCCGGGCTTGCGAGCCCCGCAGTCGCGAAACAGGGAGGCATCGTGAATCCGCGGATCCTGGCGGCCACCACGGGCCGCATCCTGCGTCAGCTCCGGCACGACCGGCGGACCATCGCGCTGCTCGTGGTGGTGCCGGCCGCCCTGCTCACCCTGGTCTACTTCATGTACGTCGACCAGCCGACCCCACCTGGGCAGCCGACGATGTTCGACCGGATCGCGCTGGTGATGTTGGGCATCTTCCCGTTCGTGATCATGTTCCTGGTGACCAGCATCGCCATGCTCCGGGAACGCACCTCCGGCACCCTGGAGCGGCTGCTCACCACGCCGCTGGGCAAGCTCGACCTGCTCTTCGGGTACGGCATCGCGTTCGGGCTGGCCGCCGCCGTGCAGGCCTCGGTCGCCGCCGGTGTGGCGTACTGGATCTTCGATTTGCACACGGCCGGCAGTGTCGGTCTGGTGATCGGGATCGCGGTCATCGACGCCGTGCTCGGCGTCGCGCTCGGGCTGCTCTGCAGCGCCTTCGCCCGCACCGAGTTCCAGGCAGTACAGTTCCTGCCGGTCGTCGTCGTCCCCCAACTGCTGCTCTGCGGGCTGTTCGTGGCCCGCGACCAGATGGCCGGCTGGCTCCAGGCGCTCAGTGACGCCTTCCCCCTGTCGTACGCCATCGAGGCGTTACAGGAGGTCGGCGCCCACGCCGAGCCGACCGGCAGGATGTGGCGGGACGTGGCGGTGGTGCTCGGCTCGGTGGTGCTGGCGCTGGTGCTCGCGGCGGCCACCCTGCGCCGGCGTAGCGGCTGAAACTGCGGCGCCGTGGGCCGGCCGGCCCACGGCGCCCCCAGGTGGACGAACGAGGTGGCGATGACGCGGCGGACCGGCCGGCGACCCGGCAACCCGGACACCCGGGAGGCGATCCTCGACGCGGCGAGGACGGCGTTCGCCGAGCGTGGCTTCGACGCCTCCTCGATCCGCGCCATCGCCGCCACCGCCGGAGTCGATCCAGCGCTGGTGCACCACTACTTCGGCAGCAAGGACCAACTCTTCCTGGCCGCGATGAACTTCCCGGTCGACCCCGGTCAGCTGATGCCGAAGGTGCTCGCCGGCGACCGGGACGGCATTGGTGAGCGCCTGGTGCGCACCTTCCTCACCGTCTGGGACTCCCCGGCCGGCAGCGCCGCGCAGGCGCTGCTGCGCTCCGCGGTGAGCAACGAGTGGACCGCTCGGTTGCTGCGCGACTTCGTCACCACCCAGATGCTGCGCCGGGTGCTCGATCACCTCGAGGTCGACCCTGCCCAGCTGCCGCTACGCGGCTCCCTGGTGGCCACCCAGCTGATCGGCCTGGCCATGATCCGGCACGTCGTGCGGATGGAGCCGGTCGCCTCTGCCGACCCGGAGACCCTGGTCGCCGCGATCGGCCCCACCATCCAGCGGTACCTCACCGGACCACTGCCGTCCTAGAGGCGGTCAGCCTGGCGGGCGGGCCTCGGCGGGGCGGCGCAGCGGCGGCAGCAGCCGGGCCAGGTCGGTCGGGTCGGCCACGGGGCACGGGAAGGCCAGCCGGATCCGACGCCGGGCGCCGGGTCGTCCGAGGGCGACCACCAGCCCGTAGCGATCGATGCGCACCACCCGGGGCGGCCCGTCCGGGGTCTGCTCGGTCAACCCGAGCTGCCGACGCAGATACTCGGTCACCTGGGCGCTGTCGCGCTCGGCGAGGTCGGCGAGCAGCCGCGCCTCGACCGGGTGCACCGGGTCCGGCTCGGCCTCGGCGTACTCCCCCGGGTCGATCCGTCGCACGACGCCGGCCCGCTCCCAGCGGACCTCGACCACCTCGAAGCGGTACAGCCGGAACCGGGTGCCCAGGTCGAGCAGGTCGCCGGTCGGCTCCACCACGGCGAAGTCGACCGCCGCGTGGCGGGCCTCGTCGCCGTGCAGCTCAGCCGCCCAGCCGGAGACCCATGCCCGACCCAGACCGGGCGCGCCGGCGGCGGGCGGCAGGTCGAGGACGTCGAGCACCACCGCGACGTCGGTGCCCCCGGCAGCCGGTTGCAGCGCGGCGGCCAGGTGGCTGGCCACCGGGACCAGCAGCAACACCCGCCCGTCCGGGTCGGTCACGTGCCGGGCATGGTGCGGGCCCGGCCGGTGGGCCAGGTGGACGAGACCGGGCAGCCGGCCGGCGACGAGGGTACGAACGATCTCGGCGGGGTTTGGCCGCATGGGCGCGACCTCCTTCAGAGGTTAGGCTTACCTAACCCGGAGCCTAGAGCACCCGACCTTCGGCGTCCACCACATCAGCGCGGGCGCAACGCCACCGCGTCATCGGGTCTGCTCCAGCCAGGAGGCGTAGAGCAGGCCGTAGGTCGAGTCGGCATCGCGGACCAGCTCGTCGTGCGGGCCGCGCTGCACCACCCGACCCCGGTCCACCACGATCACCTCGTCGGCGGCCTGGGCCGTGGAGAGCCGGTGCGCGATCGCGAGGGTGGTCCGACCCCGGGTGACCGCGTCCAGGGTGCGTTGCAACCGCACCTCGGTCGCCGGGTCCACCGCACTGGTCGCCTCGTCCAGCACCAACAGGTCCGGGTCGGCCACGTACGCCCTGGCCAACGCGACCAACTGCCGCTCCCCGACGCTGAGCGCCTCGCCGCGCTCGCCGACGGGCGTGTCCAGGCCCGCCGGCAGACCGTCCAGCCAGTCCGACAGGCCCAGCTCGGTGAAGGCGGCGCTCAGCTGCTCGTCGGTCAACTCCGGCCGGGCGAACCGGACATTCTCCCCCACTGTCGCGTCGAAGAGGAACCCGTCCTGCGGCACCATCACCACCCGGGAGCGCAGCGAGTCGAACCGGACCTCCGCCAGCGGCACCCCGGACAGCAGCACCGCCCCCGCCGACGGATCCATCAGACGGGTGAGCAGTTTGGCGAAGGTGGTCTTACCGCTGCCGGTCTCGCCGACCACCGCCACCCGGCTCTTCGCCGGGATCTCCAGATCGATGTCGTGCAGCACCGGCGGGCCACCCGGATAGGCGAACCGCACACCGGCGAACCGGATGTCCAGCGGCCCGCCCGGCAGATCCCGCCCCTGCTCCCCCGGGTCGGCCACGTCGGGGACGACGTCCAGCACGTCCAACACCCGACGCCAGCCCGCGATCGCGTTCTGCGCCTCGTTGAGCACCTCGGTGGCGATCTGCACCGGCTGGATGAAGAGCGTCACCAGGAACAGGAACGCGGTCAGCTGGCCGATCGACAGCGTGCCGCCCACACCCAGCGTCACCCCGAGCACCACCACACCGGCCAGTGCCAGCCCGGCGGCCAACTCGCCGACCGAGCTGCCCACGATGCTGATCCGGATCGCCCGCTGCTGCGCCAGACGCTGACCGTCGATCGCCTCGTCCAGCCGCCGCGCGGTGCGCCCCGCGACGCCGTACGCCCGGATCACCGGGGCGCCCACCACGCTCTCGCCGATCGCACCGAGCAGCGAGCCGGTGCGCTGGCGCACCGTCGCGTACGCCGTGCCGAGGCGGCGCTGCAACTGCCGGATGACGAACACCGCCGGCAGGAACGCGGCCAACACCACCAGGGTCAACTGCCAGGAGTACGCGAGCATGACGGCCGTGGTGACCACCAGCTGACCGAGGTTGACCAGCAGGATCACCCCGCCCCACTGGAGGAACTGGGTGATCTGGTCGACGTCGCTGGTCACCCGCGAGACCAGCGAGCCGCGCCGCTCCGACTGCTGGTGCAACATCGACAGGTCGTGCACGTGCCGGAACGCCCGCGTCCGTACGTTGGCCAGCGCCGTCTCGCTGACCGTGAACAGCCGCCGCATCATCAGATAGCCGCAGATCGTCGTGATCGTCAGGATCGCCGCGGTGATCGCCACCACCGACCAGACCACGTCCAGATTCAGGCCACCGACGATGCCGCGGTCGATGCCCTGCTGAACGGCGACCGGCACGGCCACCCGACCGACCATGTAGACCAACGCCAGGACCAAGGTGCCGGCCAGGCCGGTCCGTAGCTCCGGCGAGAGCGCCAGACCACGGCGCAGGGTCTGCCAGGTCGTCTCCTCCCGCACCACGGGCTCGTCAGTCTTCCCCGTCGTCGCACTCACCGGGCCAGCCTTTCGTTCGCGACTGCGGGGCTCCGCTTCGCTGCACTCCTCGCACTCACCGGGCTGGCCTTTCGTTCGCGACTGCGGGGCTCCGCTTCGCTGCACTCCTCGCACTCACCGGTCCACCTCGATTTCCAGGCCCGAGGGCAGCGGCGCGACCTCGTCGCCGTATGGGCTCTCCTGCGCTCGCTCGACCTCCGCCTGCTCGTAGGCGGTGACCAGGTCGACGTAGCCGGGCACGGTCGCCAACAACTCGCTGTGCGTGCCCCGGGCCACCACTCGTCCCTGCTCCACGTAGATGACCTCGTCGGCGAGCGCGATGGTGGCCCGGCGATATGCCACCACCAGGATCGACGCGGCCGGCACCCCCGGCTCAGCGGTCGACGACCGCAGCCCGGCCAGGATGGCCGCCTCCACCCGCGGGTCCACCGCGCTGGTCGCGTCGTCGAGCACCAGCAGGCGCGGCCGGCCGGCGAGCGCGCGCGCCAGGGTGAGCCGCTGCCGCTGCCCGCCGGAGAGCGAGGTGCCCCGCTCGCCGACCATGGTGTCCAGACCATCGGGCAGCGCGGCGACGAAACCGTCCGCCTCGGCCAGCCGCAGGGCCGCCCAGACGGCCTCGTCGTCGATGCCCGCCCGGTCGAGGGCGATGTTGGCGCGGACCGTGTCGTCGAAGACGAACGGCACCTGGGCGACCAGGGCCACGGTGCCGGCCAGCGACGCGGCGGTCAGCTCGCGCACGTCCACCCCGTTGAGGGCGACCACGCCGGAGTCCGGGTCGACGAGTCGCACCGCCAGCGAGGCGATGGTGGACTTACCGGAGCCGGTCGGCCCGACCAGGGCCACCGTCCGACCGGCTGGCACCGTGAAGCCGACCTCGCCGAGGACCTGCACGCCGGGCTGGTGCGCCTCGGCGGGCGGGTAGGAGAAGTGCACGTCGCTGAAGGTGAGGGTGGCCGGGCCGGGGCTGGCAGGGTCGAGCACGCGCTGCCCGTACGCCATCTCGCCGGTGGCGTCGAGGACCCGGCGGACCCGGTCCCAGCCGGCGACGCTGCGCGGCAGCTCGGCCAGGACCCAACCGATGGCCCGCACCGGAAAGGCCAGCACGGTGAAGAGGAAGGCCACGCTGACCAGCTCGGTCACGCTGATCGCGCCCTGGCGCAGCCGGAACGCCCCGACCACCAGCACGGCGAGGGTGCCGAGGCTGGGCAGCGTCTCCAGCAGCGGGTCGAAGACGCCGCGCAGCCGACCGACCGCGATCAACGAATCGCGCAACTCGCCGGCGCGGTCCGCGAACCGGGCGGTCTCCTGGGCCTCGCGGCCCATCGTCTTGACCACCAGGGCGCCGTCGAAGCTCTCGTGGGCGATCCCGCTGACCTCGGCGCGCAGGCGCTGCGCTCGGGCCTGCCGGGGCGCCATCCGGCGGGAGTAGACGACGTTGAGCGCGAACAGCGCGGGGAAGACCGCGAGGCCGACCAGGGCGAGCGCCCAGTCGGTGGCGAAGAGCGAGACGATCGCGCCGACCAGCATCACCACCGTGCCGACGGCGAAGGGCAGCGGCGCGATGGGGTACCAGGCCGCCTCCACGTCCGAGTTGGCGTTGGACAGCAGGGTGCCGGTCGAGTTGCGGTGGTGCCAGGACAGCGGCAGCTCCAGGTACCGACGGGTGACCCGGCGGCGGTAGGAGGCCTGGAGGCGGTACTGCATGTAGCCGGCGCCGAGCCGGCGGCCGACGATGCCCGCCACCCGCAGCACGCTGATCCCGAACAGAGCGGTCGCGGCCAGCGCCAGGGTGCCGGCGCCCACCTCGCCGCGAGCGATGGCTGGAAGCGCCACGTCGCCGATGACCGTCCCGACGACCCGCGCACTGACGATGATCATTCCGCCGAACAGCACGCTGCCGACGACCGCCACCGCGAAGATCCGTGGCTGCTCGCGGATCGCCTGCCGCAGGACGCCCAGCCCTCGACTGAGCACATCCCGACTTGTCCTGCTCGCCACGCTCTCCCCCGCCGTAAGCCGCAATTATCTCCCTCATCCTTACCGGTCCGGACCGGCACCGCCGACCCGGAACGGATATGTCGACCGTCACGTACCGGACGGCGGCGAGCGGCGGACGCCGACCCGGCGACCGCTGTCGCGCGCCGGCGGGCCGGCGGGCCTACGATCGGGCCATGCCGAGGTACGCCCGAGCCGAGCGCGAGGCGCTGGCCGATCTCCTGCTGGCCCTCGGGCCGGACGCCCCGACGATCAACGAGGGCTGGGCGACCCGTGACCTCGCCGCGCACCTGGTGCTACGGGAGCGCCGCCCGGACGCGGCGGGCGGGATCCTGCTGCCGCCGCTGCGCGGCTACGCCGAACGGGTCCGTCGGCAACTCGCCGCGCGGCCCTACCCCGAGCTGGTGGCGCAGGTGCGACGACCGCCGCTGTGGAGCCCGGTCAGCAACCCGCTGACCGACGAACTGGCCAACACGATGGAGTTCTTCATCCATCACGAGGACGTGCGGCGCGCCGGCTCCGGGTGGCAGCCGCGCGACCTTCCCGCCGGCCTGCAGAGCACGCTCTGGAAGCGTGTGGTCCCGATGGCTCGCCTGGCTCTGCGCCGCTTTCCGGCGGACCTCTTCTTGCAGGCACCCGGTCACGGTGAGATCTCCGTCGGTCGCGGTGGCGAACCGCTGCGGTTGGTGGGTGCCCCGGCCGAGCTGGTGCTGTTCCTCTCCGGCCGGCAGCGGGTGGCGAGGGTCCAACTGGACGGTTCGACGGATGCCTCGCGACGACTACGCGCCGCCGGCCTGGGCATGTGACCATCGGCACGTGAACGGTCACAATTCCATTGTGGAACTTCCACACCCAGTGACACACACTGATACCTGCTCCCGTACGCTTCACCGCGCCGTTCCGCGCCGGGCGGCACGAGGTGGGGGCGTACTGTGCGGAGTTTCGCGATCTCGGCGCTGCGGCAGCCCCCGTTTCCCACGGGGCGCCATGAGGCCACGGAGCAGGTGGCGAGCGAGAGCGTCGAGTGGGCGCGCGCGTTCGGGCTGGTCGATTCGAACCATCGTGTGCATCGGCTGCAACGGGCCGATGCCGCCGGCCTGGCGGGCCGCGCCTGCCCGGACGGATCGGTGGACGGGCTGCGGCTGCTCACCGACCTGATCAGTTGGCTCTTCGTGATGGACGACGCCTGCGACGAGGACGGCCTCGGCGCCGACCCGGTCCGGCTGGGGCCGGCGATCAGCACTCTGCTCGACGTGCTGGACCGGTGCGGCGACCCCGATGTCGTACCGCCCGCCGTGGGGCCGCTGGGTGACGCGCTGCACGACCTGTGCCGCCGGACCCGACTGTACGACCGTGCGGCACTGCTACTGCGGTTCGTCAGCCAGATGCGGGAGTACCTGCTGGCACTGCTCTGGGAGGCGGGCAACCGGGAGCGTCGGCGCGTGCCCGAGGTGACGGAGTACGTCCAACTGCGCCGGCACATCGGCGGCGTGCACCCGTGCCTCACCCTGACCGACCTGGCATCGGCACAGCCACCCGGGTCGGCCCAGCGCGCCGATCCGGCGCTGCTCGCCCTGGATCTGCTGGCGGTGGACCTGGTCTGTTGGTGCAACGACCTCTTCTCCTACGGCAAGGAGAGCCAGGCCGACCCGGACGCGCACAACCTGGTGACGGTGATCGCCCAGGACAGCGGCGCGGACGAGGCGGCCGCGCTCCGGGCTGCGGCGAACCAGTTCAACCAGGGGTTGGCGACGTACCTGGATGCGGAGGAAGCGCTGCTGGCCAGCGGGAACGACGGGATGCGCCACGCGCTGGCTGCCCGACGCAACTGGGTCCGGGCCACCTACGACTGGTCACTCGTGGCTGCCCGGTACGCCTGATTCGACCGTACCGGTTGGTGGGACGGGACGGCCGGACGATCACCAGGGCTAGCCGATGCACGGTGCCAGGCAATACTCTTCGGTAACCATCATGACGTGACGATCGTCACGCCACCACCCCCGAAGGCGGCTACAGCGATGGCTCTCGATGTACCGTACCGTTCCATCCCGGACATGTTCCTCAAGCGCGTGGCGGCCACCCCCGACCGAAACGCGTTTGCGTCCCCGACCCCCGACGACTCGGGGCCCGTCTGGCTGACCTGGGACCAGGTCGGTCGGCGCGCCAAGGCGGTCGCCGCCGGCCTGCACGGCCTGGGCGTCGGCCAGGAGGACCCGGTCGCGATCCTCGCCAACACCCGACTCGACTGGGTGATCGCCGACCTCGGCATCATGTGCGCCGGCGGTGCGACCACCACCGTCTACCCGACCACCGAGCCGGCGGACGCGACGTACATCATCGCCGACTCCGCGTCGAGGGTGCTGTTCGCGGAGAACCCGGCCCAGGCGGCGAAGATCGCTGGCGCCGACCTGCCCGCGCTGACCCACGTGGTGCTCCTCGACGGTGCCGTCGACCCGGCCGCCGCGATTCCGCAACTGACGCTCGCCGAGCTTGAGGAGCGGGGCACCGCCGCGCTGGCCGCCGAGCCCGATCTGATCGACATGCTCGTGGCCGGCATCGGCCCGGACCACCTGGCCACCCTGATCTACACCTCCGGCACGACCGGCCGACCCAAGGGCGTCGAGCTGCTGCACGGCGGCTGGTGCTGGGAGGCCGTGGCGCAGGAGGAGGTCGGGCTGCTGCGTGACGACGACCTGCAGTACCTGTGGCTGCCGCTGGCCCACTCGTTCGGCAAGACGCTGCTCTGCGGCGCCATCCACGTCGGGCTGCCCACCTACGTCGACGGGCGGGTGGACAAGCTGGTCGACCTGCTGTCGGTGATCCGGCCGACGCTGATGTGCGGCGCTCCCCGGGTGTTCGAGAAGGTCTACAACCGGGCGGTGACCACCGCGCAGGCCGGCGGCGGCGCGAAGGCGAAGATCTTCGCCTGGGCGGTCGGCGTCGGCAAGGAGAAGGTGACCCTGGAGCAGGCCGGCAAGCCGGTGCCGGGCGGGCTGAAGCTGCGCTACGGGCTGGCCGAGAAGCTGGTGTTCAGCAAGCTCCAGGCCCGCCTGGGCGGCCGGATGCGGGTGCTGGTGTCCGGCGCCGCGCCGCTCAGCCCGGAGATCGCCACCTTCTTCGCCGCGGCGAACCTGCCGATCTCCGAGGGCTACGGCCTGACCGAGACCAGCGCCGGGAACTTCGTCAACCCGCCCGCCGGGCTGCAGATCGGCACGGTGGGCCGGGCGATGGGTGATCTGGAGTGCCGGATCGACACCGACGGGGAGATCCTGTTGCGTGGTCGGCCGGTGATGCGCGGCTACCACAACCTGCCGGAGGAGACCGCCGCCGCGTTCACCGAGGACGGCTTCTTCCGTACCGGCGACATCGGCACCCTCGACGAGCAGGGCTACCTGCGGATCACGGACCGCAAGAAGGACCTGGTCAAGACCTCGGGCGGCAAGTACATCGCACCGTCGCACATCGAGGGGATGTTCAAGGCGATCTGCCCGTACACCTCGCAGGCGGTCGTCGTCGGTCAGGCCCGCAACTTCTGCACGATGCTGGTCACGCTGGACCCGGACGCGATCCAGGGCTGGGTCGCCGGCGGCCCGCTGGAGGGGCGCAGCTACACCGAGATCGCCGCCTCGCCGGAGGCTCAGACGATGGTCGAGGAGTACGTCGCCCAGCTCAACGCGAAGCTCAACCGCTGGGAGACGATCAAGAAGGTGGCCATCCTGCCACGCGACCTGACGATCGAGGACGGCGAGATCACCCCGTCATTGAAGATCAAGCGACGTGGTGTGGAGAGCAACTTCGCCTCCCAGATCGACAAGATGTACGCCGGCACCCTCGCCGAGCTCTGATTCCACCGAGGGTCCCGTGCCCGGCTTCCCGCCGGCACGGGGCCCTCACAGGTGGTGGCCCCGCCACCTCGTCTGGTCCTCCTCCACGGCGAGCTGCTCCGCCAGCGCCACCTCGCGGACCCCGCGCCGGCGCTGGGCGTCGACGATCGTCTGCGCCCCCACGGCCAGCCAGGTGGCCACGGCCAGCATGGTCAACGCGGACAGCTCAGGCAGCGAACCGGCCACCGGCACCAACACGAGCAGCAGCAGGATTCCGCCGATCGTGGGCCAGCGGGGGGCGGCGAGCATTTTCCGGCCGAGCACGATGAGCGTGAGCAGATAGAGCGCGACCCCGCCGTAGAGCGCCAGCAGGTCGAAGTTCGGCAGCGGAACCCCCCAGCTCGGCGTGCTGACGTCGGCTCCCTCGTGGATCAGCCCCTTGAGCCCGAGCGCGAACAGGATGACGCCGGCGATGACCGGCAGATGCAGGTAGGTGTAGGTGTCGCGGGCCAGGGCGGCGCGGGTGGTGGGGTCGCGGGTCCGGTGCAGGGTCTGTTCCATGCCGAGCGCCAGGGTGTCGAAGTACGCCCACCACAGCGCCGCGGCCACCGCGACGCCGAGCACCGCGGCGACGAGCGCCGGCCAGGTCAGCGGCAGAATCGCGCTGCCGCCGGGAGCGAGCCCGAGCGCGATGATGGCCTCGCCGAGGGCGATCAGGACGATCTGGCCGTGCCGCTCCGCCCAGTGCCCGGCGGAGAGCACCGTCCAGCCGGTGCCGCGCAGCGTGAACCCGGCCCCGTACTCCACGGCCAGGGCCGCGAGCCAGAGCACCAGCCGGACCACCCCCTCGGCTGCGCCGTCGAAGAACCGTTGCGGCAGCAGCGCGGCGACGACGATGAGCGACGTGGCCAGCAGCGGCGGCAGGGCGAACAGTCGCCAGCGTCGGCGCAGGTCCCGGTTCCGGCGACCGGCCCAGATGAAGATCGACGTCTCGCTCATCCGGACCAGGAAGTAGCCGGCCGCGAAGACGATCGGGCCCGGGAGCCCGCCGGAGCGGTCGACGAACGCCTTCGGCAGGCTCAGCGCCAGCACGAAGGCGGCGGCCATGGTGGCGAAGCCGACCAGCGGGACGATGCCCTGGTCGGTACGGACCAGGTTGCCCAGCACGGCGAAACCCGTCCAGCACCACCAGAGCAGTGCCAGCACCACCAGGCACCGGATCAGGCCGCCAACGGTCGGATTGCCGGCGGTGACGGTGGTGACGTTCAGAAAGGCGAAGACGAAGATCAGGTCGTAGAAGAGTTCGAGGCGGGTCGCCCGGGAGCCCGGCGCGCTCCGCTGGACCCCGCGCACCCCACCACCCTCGCCCACCAGCAGATTGTGGCAGTCACGACCGGGCCGAAGGCACGTTCCCGGCAGACCGGTGGACCGCGGCGCTACCCGCTCACCCTTTCTCGGGCGGTCCGCGACGAGCGCGGACCGGTTCGGGGCAACCTGGCCGGGGTCGGTCCCGGTCGGTCGCAATCGGCGGCGACTCAGGCGATGACGGCCGGCTCCCGCCAGCGCTGCCGGCCGGTGCGGTCCAGGTCGTAGCGGACCGCGGCGATCCGCCCCACGGCCTCCACCAGGTCGGCGGCAGGCAGGGTGAACGGCAGCCGCAGGAAGCGCTCCAGGGTGCCGTCCAGGCCGAACCGGGGGCCGGGTGCCAGCCGTACGCCGACCTCCTCGGCGGCCCGGGCCAGCGCGCTGGAGACCGGGCCGTCCAACTCGGCCCAGAGCGTCACACCGCCGCGCGGCACGGTGACCCGCCAGTCCGGCAGGCGGTGCTCCAGCGCGCCGAGCAGGGCGTCGCGCTGGGCAGCCAACTGGACGCGGCGGTCGGCGACGATGGCATCGGCGTCGGCGAGCAGGTGCACCGCGACCAGTTGGTCCAGCACCGGGCTGGCCATGTCCACCCCCACCCGGACGGCGGCCAGCCGCTGCACCTGCGGGGCGGAGGCGCGCACCCAACCGATCCGCAGGCCACCCCAGTAGGGCTTGCTCATCCCGCCGATCGAGACCACCCGGGAGTGCCGGTCGAAGGTGGCCACCGGGGGTGGCAGCTCGGTGCCGTCCAGCGGAAGGTCCACAAAGGACTCGTCGATGACCAGGTCGGTGCCGACGGCGTGGGCGGCGGCCACCACCCGCTCCCGCAGCGACGCGGGCATCAGGTGACCCGTCGGGTTCTGGAACTCCGGGATCAGGTAGGCGAGCTTGGGCCGGGTCTGCCGGAGGCTGCCCAGCAGCAGATCGGGTTCCCAGCCGCCAGCGTCGGTGGCCAGGCCGTGAGTGGTGATCCGGGCCCGCCGGCCGGCCAGCGCGGCGAGCGCGTTGGGGTAGGTCGGGGACTCGACCAGCACGCTGCCGCCGGGGGCCAGGGCGAGCCGCAGCACCAGGTCCAGTGCGTGCTGGGTGCCGCTGGTGACCATGATCTGGTCGGCGGAGGTGGGCAGGCCCCGGGCGGTGTACGCGTCGGCCACCGCCTCGCGCAGCTCGATGATGCCGGTCGGGTGATAGCCGGCGCCGCCCAGGTAGCGGGGCAGATCCTCGGCGGCGGCTCGGGCGGCCGCCAGCAGTTGCGGTGGGGCAGCCAGCGCGGCGACACCGAGGTCGATCATCTCGCGGTCGTCCAGCGGGGTCCACAGGCCGGTGCTGGCCACCCGGTGGTTGCCGGGCAGCATCGTCCAGCTGCCGGCGCCCCGACGGCTGGCCAGATGCCCGGTCTCGCGCAGCTGCCGGTATGCGGCGGTGACCGTGGTCCGGCTGATCCGCAGCGCCTCGGCCAGCTCCCGTTCGGCGGGAAGGCGGACGCCCAGCGGCAGCCGGCCGTCGGCGAGCAGGCCGCGCACCGTGCCGGCCAGGGCGGCGTAGTCGGGGCTGCGCCGCCGGCCCGGCAGGGCGTGCCACTGCCCGAGCAGGCGGGCCAATTGGACGCCTCGAAGCTCACCCGTCATGGCCACTCCTCGGATATTGGCCTCTTCCTCCGCGAGGATTGGCACCTAGGGTGGCATGCATGGCACTGATTGGCAATCTTCGGCACCGGCCGGTGCGGCGGTTGGTCCAGCTCTACGTCGGGCTGGTCCTCTACGGGGTCAGCATGGCCCTGATGATCCGCTCCGGCCTGGGCCTCGACCCGTGGGACGTGTTCCACCAGGGGTTGTCCAGACTGACCGGGCTCTCCTTCGGCACGGTCACCATCGCGGTCGGCGCGCTGGTGCTGCTGCTCTGGATCCCGCTGCGGCAGCGACCAGGTCTCGGCACGGTCAGCAACGTGGTGGTGATCGGTCTGGTGGTGGACGCCACACTGGCCCTGATGCCGTCCGGCGGCCCGCTCGGGGTGCGGATCGTGCTACTGGTCACCGGGATCGTCGCCAACGGCGCCGCCACCGGTATGTATCTCGGCGCCCGGCTGGGTCCCGGCCCCCGTGATGGCCTGATGACCGGCTTCGTGGCCCGCCGGCCGGGCTGGTCGATCCGGCTGGTGCGCACGGTCATCGAGGTCACCGTGCTGGCGCTGGGCTGGCTGCTCGGCGGCACGGTCGGCCTGGGAACCGTGGCGTACGCGCTGGCCATCGGCCCACTGGCACAACTCTTCATGCCGCTCTTCGCGGTGCCCGAACGCGCCGCACCGGCACCGCCCACATCGGACGCCGACGCGCCCGCGCCGGGCACCGCCGCACCGGTCGCTCCCGCCGGCTGAACCCTCACCGACCGTCCGCGAGCCGGTACGCCGTGGTGGCGCAGCTCGCCAGATGGAGGGTGGGTGTTCCCTTCCGCGACGCGCGCCGTCATCATCTCTGCATGGGGGAGATTGGTTGGCGCTGGACGGACGCGTGGATCTTCGTCTCGCTGGTCATCGCGAGCGGGGCCGGGCGGCACCATCGGTCCGCGACCAGTCGACGGCCGGAGGGCGTCCGTCTGACCGACGTGCTCTCCACCGCCGACCATCTCAACCACGCGATCCCGCAGCGACACGAGGTGGAGGCCGCGGTCCAGCGGCTGGTCGGCGCCGGCCTGGTCAGCGTCGCCGACGGCTGGTTCCGGATCACCGCCGAGGGTGAGCAGCTCTGGCGGACCCGGCCCCGCGCCGGTGTGGCGACCATGGTGGACACCGTGCAGGGTGTGCTGACCCGCCGGCACGCGCCGGGCAGTGCCGACTGGAGCCTGGACGAGGCCGACCACGCGGCGGCCGTTCAGGAGTACGCCGTCCGCTCGATCCCCACGCCCCGCCGGTCACCGGAGGGGCACTCCAGCGGGCACTGATCGGCTCAGCGCACCGGATGACCGCTGTGACGCAGCGCATCCTTGACCTCGGCCACGGTCAGCTCACCGAAGTGGAAGACGCTGGCGGCGAGCACCGCGTCCGCACCGGCGCCGATCGCGGGCGGAAAGTGGGCCACCTCGCCGGCGCCGCCGCTGGCCACGACCGGCACGTCCACCACGGCCCGCACCGCGGCGATCAGCTCCAGGTCGAAGCCCGCCTTGGTGCCGTCGGCGTCCATCGAGTTGAGCAGGATCTCCCCCGCGCCCAGCTCGGCGCTCCGGTGCGCCCACCGCACCGCGTCGATCCCGGTGCCACGCCGGCCGCCATGCGTGGTGACCTCGAAGCCACTGGGCGTGCCGCCGCCCGGCGCCCGGCGTACGTCGAGGGACAACACGAGCACCTGGCGGCCGAACCGGTCGGCGATCTCGGAGATCAGCTCCGGCCGGGCGATGGCGGCGGTGTTCACGCCCACCTTGTCCGCCCCGGCGCGCAGCAGCGTGTCGACGTCGGCGACCTGCCGCACGCCACCCCCGACGGTCAGCGGGATGAACACCGACTCGGCGGTGCGGCGCACCACGTCGAGCATGGTGCCCCGGTCGCTGGACGACGCGGTGACGTCGAGGAAGGTCAGCTCGTCGGCGCCGGCCCGGTCGTACGCGGCAGCCAGTTCCACGGGGTCGCCGGCGTCGCGAAGGTCGAGGAAGTTGACCCCCTTGACCACCCGCCCGGCGTCCACGTCCAGACAGGGGATCACCCGTACCGCCACCGTCATGCCGCGAGCCTATCGTCCGCAGATGGCACGGCGGCCGACCCGATCGGGTCGACCGCCGCAAACGAGGTCCGGGTCACACCCGGACGAGCATCTTGCCAAGGTTCTCGCCACGCAGCAGACCGAGGAACGCCGCCGGGGCGTTCTCGATGCCGTCCACGATCGTCTCGTCGTAGGACAGCGTGCCCTCGCGCAGCCAGCCGGCGACGTCCTGGACGAACGCCGGACGGACGTGGCTGTGGTCGCCGACCAGGAAGCCGCGCAGGGTGAGCCGCTTGCCGATGACCAGCGCCAGGTTGCGCGGCGCGGCCGGTGGCTCGGTGTCGTTGTACTGCGCGATCATGCCGCAGATGGCGGCCCGACCGTGCAGGTTCATGGCCGAGATAGCCGCCTCCAGGTGATCACCGCCGACGTTGTCGAAGTAGACGTCGACGCCGCCCGGGGCGGCCGTCCGCAGCGATTCGCGGACCGGCCCGTCGTGGTAGTCGAAAGCGGCGTCGAAGCCCAACGCCCGCAGCCGCTCGACCTTGGCCGGCGAGCCGGCGCTGCCGACCACCCGGCCGGCACCCTTGAGCTTGGCGATCTGACCGACCAGGCTGCCGACCGAGCCGGCCGCGGCGGAGACGAAGACCGTCTCGCCGGGCTTCATCGCGGCGACCTCCAGCAGCCCGGCGTACGCGGTCAGCCCGGGCATGCCCAGCACGCTGAGGTACGCGCTGACCGGGGCGAGGCTCGGGTCGACCTTACGGGCGGCGGTGGCGTCGAGCAGCGCGTACTCCCGGAAGCCCAGCCCGTGCAGGACGGTGTCGCCGACGGCGATGTCCGCCGCCTCGCTGGCCACCACCTCGCCGATCGCGGCGCCGTCGAGCGGCGCGTCGAGCGCGAACGGTGCCACGTACGACTTGACGTCGTTCATCCGTCCGCGCATGTACGGGTCGACGGACATGTACTTGTTGCGGACCACGATCTGGCCCGGGCCGGGCGTCGGGACGTCGGTCTCGACGAGCCGGAAATTGTCCTCGGTGGGCCAGCCCTGGGGGCGGCTGGCCAGGTGGATCTGGCGGTTGCTGGTCACGGAGTGGTCGTCCTCTCGTCCGCGGTGGGGGCCTGGGGCAGCCGCGACGTCAGGCGGGCAGGGTCTCGCGGACGGTCAGCGTGACGTCGACGTTGCCGCGGGTGGCGTTGGAGTACGGGCAGACCTGGTGAGCCTGCTCGATAACCTGCTCGGCAGTCTCGCGGGGCACGGCGGGCAGGTCGACGACGAGCTGCACGGTGAGCCCGAACCCGCCGCTGCCGTTCGGGCCGATGCCGACCTCGGCGGCGACGACGGAGCCGGTCACGTCGGCCTTGGCCCGGCGGGCCACCAGCCGCAGCGCGGAGTGGAAGCAGGCCGCGTAGCCGGCGGCGAAGAGCTGCTCGGGGTTCGCGGCACCACCGGCACCACCCATCTCCTTCGGCGCGGCCAGGTCGAGGGCGAACGTGCCGTCGGAGGTCTCGACGCGGCCGTCCCGGCCGTCGCCGGTGGCGGTCGCGGATGCGGTGTAGAGAACCTGCATGATGGTCACTGCTCCTTCTGTCGGTGGATGGTGTCGGTGACCCGGGTGAGGGTGTCGCGCAGCGCGACAAGCTCACCGAAGCCCAGCCCGGTGGCCTGCGCGATCCGCAACGGGACGTCGCAGAGCTGCTCCCGCAGCGCCCGGCCCTGCTCGGTGAGGCCCACCTCGACCCGCCGCTCGTCAAGGACCGACCGCCGCCGGACCACCAGGCCCGCCCCCTCCAACCGCTTGAGCAGCGGGGAGAGCGTGCCGGAGTCCAGCCGCAGCTCGGCGCCCAGCTCGGACACCGTGGGGGCGTCGTCGGGACGCTCCCAGAGCACCAGCAGCACCAGGTACTGCGGGTAGGTCAGCCCGAACTCGTCGAGGATCGGCCGGTAGACGTCGGTCAGGGCGCGCGACGCGGCGTAGAGCGCGAAGCACACCTGCCGGCGCAGCACCAGATCATCGGTCACCGGTGAACCGTAGCCCACAATTAGATTGTGCACAACTGATCGGGCCGACGGCCAGCCATGACGACAGTCACCGCCGGGCCGACCTCAGCGACCGCCGAGGTACGCCTCCAACTCCACCTCGACCAGGTGCTCCGGGTCCAACAGACCGGCCACCACCACCAGCGTCGCCGCCGGCCGGACCGCGCCGAAGACCACGTTGTGCGCCCGGCCCACCTCGTCGGCGTGCAGCCGATCGGTCACGTACATCCTGGTCCGGACCACGTCGCCCGGCTCCGCACCCACCTCGGCGAGCGCGGCCAGCGCGATCCGCAACGCCTGCGCGGTCTGCGCGGCGGCGTCACCGACATGCACCACCCGACCGTCCACGGTGGCCGTGCAGCCGGCCGTCCAGGCCTGGTCACCGGCCCGAACGACCCGGGAGTAGCCGTACCGCTGCTCCCACGGACCACCTGAGCCGAGCCGGGTGGTCGTCACGCTTCGGCCAGCGTGCGCAGCGCCTCGGCCACGGTGAAAGCACCCGCGTAGAGCGCCTTGCCGGCGATCACACCCTCGACCCCGAGCGGCGCCAGCGTGGCCAACGCCCGCAGGTCGTCGAGTGTGGACACGCCACCGGAGGCGATGACCGGCCGGTCGGTACGCGCACACACCTCGCGCAACAGCTCCAGGTTCGGCCCCCGCATGGTGCCGTCCTTGGTGATGTCGGTGACCACGTACCGGCTCGCGCCCGCCTTGTCGAGGCGCTCCAGCACCTCGAACAGGTCACCGCCGTCGCGGGTCCAACCACGCGCGGAGAGGGTACGACCACGCACGTCCAGCCCGATGGCGACCCGGTCGCCGTACTCCCCGACCACCCGGTCGCACCAGACCGGGTCCTCCAGAGCGGCGGTGCCGATGTTCACCCGGGCCGCCCCGGTGCCCAACGCCGCGCGCAGCGACTCGTCGTCCCGGATGCCGCCGGAGAGCTCCACCTTCACGTCCAACTGGCGCACCACCTCAGCGAGCAGGTGCGCGTTGGTGCCCCGACCGAACGCCGCGTCCAGGTCGACCAGGTGAATCCACTCGGCGCCGTCCTGCTGCCAGGCCAGCGCGGCGTCCAACGGGTCGCCGTAGATGCTCTCGCTACCGACGGCGCCCTGCACGAGCCGGACGGCCCGGCCGTCGGCGACGTCCACAGCGGGTAACAGGGTGAGACTCAAGGTCACTTCTCCTCGATCAGGTACGACGGCCCAGGGCGATCACGACGATCGCCGGCAGTACAAGCAGCAACAGCACGATCAGCGCGATACGCAACGCCAGGTTGTCGACGAACGTCCAGATCAGAAGCAGCGCCGCACCGGTGAGCAGCACGATCGCGGCCCGCTCACCCCGGGTGTGCCGGGCCAGCCGCCCGGAGCGGCCCCGCCGCACCCGCGGCGTCAACCGGCGGACCACCGCGCGGCGGCGTTGCCGGCGAGCCACCTGACGCTGCCGGACCGCTCGCTCCCGGGCCTGCTCCGCCTCACGCACCGCCCGCCGACGGGCCCGTTCCCGGCTCACCGCGACGCCCGTCGGTCGGGCACCGGGCGACGACGCTCAGTCACCGCTGGGCAGCGTGGCAAGCCAGTTGCGCAGCAGCGCGGCACCGGTGTCGGCGGACTTCTCCGGGTGGAACTGGGCCGCCGAGAGCGGACCGCGCTCCACCGCGGCGACGAAATCCGTGTCGTGGTGGGCGGTGGTCACCGTGGCACCGGCAGCGGCCAGCGCCGCCGGGTCGCCCATCGCGTACGAGTGGACGAAGTAGAACCGGCTCTGCTCCGGCAGCCCGGCGAACAGCACCGACTCCCGGGGTGCCCGGACCGTGTTCCATCCCATGTGCGGCAACCGGGTGGCGGCCAGCCGCGTCACCCCGCCGGGCAGCAGCCCGAGCCCCTTGGTCACCACACCGTGCTCGTCGCCGTGCTCGAAGAGCACCTGCATGCCCACGCAGATGCCGAGCACCGGCCGGCCGGCGGCAACCCGCTCGGCGATCACCGGACCGGCGCCGAGCGCCTCGATCCCCGCCATGCACGCGGCGTACGCGCCCACCCCCGGCACCACCAGACCATCGGCGGCGGTCGCGACGGCCAGATCGTCGGTCACCCGTACGCTCGCGCCGGCGGCAGCCAACGCCCGCTCCGCCGAACGCAGGTTGCCCGAGCCGTAGTCGAGCACCACCACGTCGGCGGTCACGAGCCCGACCCCGGGATCAGCCGGAGCACCCCGGCGGCCGTGGCGAGCACCGCGAGCAGCGCGGTGATGACCACGGCGGGCTTCGGCGCACCCTGGCGGTACAGCGACCAGGTGCCGCCCACCAGCACCCCGGCCAGGATCAGCAACAACGTCGGCAACGCGGCTCCCATTAGAGGGCGCCCTTCGTGCTCGGGATCGCGCCCGCCGCGCGCGGGTCGATCGCGGTGGCCTCGCGCAACGCCCGGGAGACCGCCTTGAACTGCGCCTCCACCACGTGGTGCGCGTCCGGGTGACCGCCCGGCCGGGCAGCCCGCAGCACGTCGACGTGCAGCGTGACCCGGGCCGCCTGACCGAAGGACTCCCAGATGTGCCGGGTCATGCTGGTCGCGTACACCGGCCCGATGTACGGGGCCAGCACCGGCTCGTCGTGCACCACGTACGGCCGGCCGGAGAGGTCCACCGCGGCCCGGACCAGCACCTCGTCCATCGGCACCGTCGCCGAGCCGTACCGCCGGATGCCGGCCTTGTCGCCGAGCGCCTGGTCGAACGCGGCGCCCAGGGCGAGCGCGGTGTCCTCGATGGTGTGGTGCGCGTCGATCTCCAGGTCACCCACGGTGCGCACGGTCAGGTCGTAGCCACCGTGCCGGGCGATCTGGTGCAGCATGTGGTCGTAGAAACCGACGCCGGTGCTGATCTCGGCGGTGCCGGTGCCGTCGAGGTCGATCTCGACGAGAACCTTGGTCTCCTTGGTGATCCGCTCCACCCGGGCGGTCCGGCTCATTTCTTGCCTCTCGGTCGCGACTGCGGGGCTCGCAAGCTCACTCCTCGCGCTCCCACTGCACAGTCTCCATTGCAGAAAGGAAGGCATCGGTCTCGGTGGGGGTGCCGGCGGTCACACGCAGCCAGCCCGGCAGGCCGACGTCGCGGACCAGCACCCCCTGTGCCAGCAGGGCGTCCCAGACGGTGGTCTGGTCGCCGCCCACCTCGAAGAGCACGAAGTTGGCGTCGCTGTCGGCGACCCGCAACCCGCGCTCTCGCAGCGTCGCCACGATCCGGTCCCGCTGCGCCATGATCGCGCTCACCGTACCGAGAAGGGCATCGCGGTGGGACACCGCCGCGCGCGCGGCGGCCTGGGTCAGCGCGGAGAGATGGTACGGCAGCCGGACCAACTGCACCGCCTGCACCACCGCCGGGTCGGCGGCCAGGTAACCCAGCCGCCCGCCGGCGAAGCCGAAGGCCTTGCTCATCGTCCGCGTGACCACCAGCCGCGGGTGGCCGGGCAGCACCGCGAGGGCGCTGACCGTCCCGGGCCGGGCGAACTCGGCGTACGCCTCGTCGACGATCACCATGCCGGGCGCGGCGTCGAGCACCGCGGCGATCACCGCCGGGTCCAGTGCGGTGCCGGTGGGGTTGTTCGGCGAGCAGAGGAAGACCACGTCGGGCCGGTGCTCGCGGACCTGGGCGACCGCCTCGTCGGCGGTCAACCCGAAGTCGACGCCGCGCGCGGCGGGCACCCACCGGGTGCCGGTGCCGAGAGCCAGCAGCGGGTGCATCGAGTACGCCGGAACGAAGCCGAGCGCACTGCGCCCCGGCCCGCCGAACGCCTGGAGCAGCTGCTGCTGAATCTCGTTGGAGCCGTTGGCCGCCCACACCTGCTCGACCGTGAGCCCGTGCCCGAGATAGTCGGCCAGGTCGGCGCGGAGCGCCACCGCGTCCCGGTCCGGGTATCGGTTGAGCTCGCGCAACTCGGCCGCGAGCGCCTTGCCGATCGCCTCCACCACGGGCTCGGGCACCGGGTGGGAATTCTCGTTGGTGTTGAGCCGCACCGGCACGTCCAGCTGCGGCGCACCGTACGGCGACAGCCCCCGCAGGTCGTCACGGATCGGCAGATCGTCCAGGTTGGTCATGCCGTCCCTCCCGGGAAGCGGGCCTGAACCGCCTGGCCGTGCGCGGGCAGGTCCTCCACGGTGGCCAGGGTGACCACGTGCGGGGCCACGTCGCGCAGCGCGGCCTCCGTGTATTCGATCAGGTGCACGCCGCGCAGGAAGGACTGCACGGACAGTCCGGAGGAGTGCCGGGCACAGCCGCCGGTGGGCAGCACGTGGTTGGAGCCGGCGCAGTAGTCGCCGAGCGACACCGGGGACCAGGCGCCCACGAAGATCGCCCCGGCGTTGCGGACCCGCAACGCCCACTCCCGGGCGTCGACCGTCTGGATCTCCAGGTGCTCGGCCGCGTACGCGTCGACCACCCGCAGCCCCGCCTCCAGATCGTCGACCAGGACCACGCCGCTCTGCTCACCGGTCAGCGCCGTGGTCACCCGCTCGGTGTGCTTGGTCTCCGGCACCTGCCGGGCCAGCTCCCGCTCGACCGACTCGACCAGCGCCAGCGACGGGGTGACCAGCACGCTCGCGGCGAGCGGGTCGTGCTCGGCCTGACTGATCAGGTCGGCGGCGACGTGCGCCGGATCGGCCATGTCGTCGGCCAGGATGGCGATCTCGGTCGGCCCGGCCTCGGCGTCGATGCCGACCACGCCGCGCAGCAGCCGCTTGGCGGCGGTCACCCAGATGTTGCCGGGGCCGGTGATCAGGTCGACGGGGTCGCACCGCAGCTCACCCGACGGGTCGACCGCCGCGCCGTACGCCAGCATCGCCACCGCCTGGGCGCCGCCCACCGCGTACACCTCGTCGACGCCGAGCAGCGCGCACGCGGCGAGCACCCGGGCGTCAGGCAGGCCACCGTTGTCCTTCTGCGGCGGGCTGACCACCACCAGCGAGCGCACCCCGGCCGCCTGGGCGGGCACGACGTTCATCACGACGGTCGACGGGTACATGGCCAGGCCACCGGGCACGTAGAGGCCTACCCGGTCGACCGGCAGCCACCGCTCGGTGACCGTGCCGCCGGGCACCACCTGCGTGGTGTGGTCGGTGCGCCGCTGGTCGTCGTGCACCCGACGAGCCCGGGCGATCGACTCCAGCAGCGCGGCGCGCACACTCGGGTCGAGCACCCCCTCGGCCTCGGTGATCGCCTCGACCGGCACCCGCAGCACCTCCGGGGAGATGCCGTCGAATCGCTCGCTGGCCTCCCGGATCGCCGGGTACCCATGCTCCCGGACCGCCTCCACCAGAGGTCGGATCCGCTCGACGGCAACCGACACGTCGAGCTGGGCACGGGGCAGCAGGCGGCGCGGGTCACCGAGACCGTTGCGCAGGTCGATCCGATTCAGCACCCTTGCGAGTCTAGGCGGCCGGTCCGGAGGCCACCCGAGCCGCCCGGTCGCCGAGACGGTGAGCCGGGCCACGCCCACGGCGGCGAGATTGGTTAGGCTCGACCATGTGACCGCACGGCTGCCGGTGTTCCCGCTCGCAACGGTGCTCTTTCCCGGGTTGGTGCTGCCACTGCACATCTTCGAGGAGCGCTACCGAGCGTTGGTCCGACACCTTGTCAACCTGCCCGAGGGTGCCCCGCGCGAGTTCGGCGTGGTGGCCATCCAGGCCGGCTGGGAGGTCGCGTCCACCGGGTCCGGCGCCCACGCGACACCGAACGTGGGCGAGATCACGCTGCACGAGGTGGGCTGCACCGCCGAGCTGCGCCAGGTGACCGAGCTGGCCGACGGTGGCTTCGACATCGTCACCGTCGGCCGACGCCGTTTCCGGATCGCCGAGGTCGACGACAGCACCACGCCCTACCTCACCGCCGACGTCGAGTGGCTGCCCGAGCCCGCCGGGCCGGACGAGGTCGCCGACCTGCTGGCCGCCCGGGTGATCGCGGTGTTCCGGCAATACCTCGGCCTGATCCGCTCCGACCCGGAGGAGATCTCCGAGCAACTGCCGGAGGACCCGACCGTGCTCTCCCACCTGGTGGCGGCGACCGCGGCGCTCACCGTCGACGACCGGCAACGGCTGCTGGCGATCGACGACACCGCCGCCCGGCTCCGCGCCGAGCTGCGGCTGCTCAACCGCGAGGCGGCTCTGCTGCGTCAGGTGCGGGCGGTTCCGGTGCCGCTGGCGGAGCTGGCGTCTCCGCCGACACCCAACTGAAACCCGCAGGGTCAGGTTCCGGGCGCAGCCCTGGCCAACGCGACCAGCCGGCCAGCAGGGTGTACATGATCGCGGCGCCGAACGCCGGCAGCAGCAGGCTGCCGTGCGGCACCGGCAGCACGCCGAGCAGCCAGTCGACCCCACCGGCCCGCAGGTCGGCGGGTTTGGTGAAGGCCTGCCCGGCCGGGGCGGTGGCCAGCAGCCGCTCGAAGGTGGCCAGACCGACCCGCCGCCCCACCTGCCAGGCCACCGGCGCGGCGACCAACGTGCCGAGCACCGCGGCGAGCAGCCCGACGGGGCCGCGCCGCCGACGCAGCACGAACCACAGGGCGAGCGCCACGAGCAGCCCGAAGGCGAGCCCGAGCAGGCTGAACCACCCGTCCGCGGCGATCGGCTGTTCCGGTTGCGGCTCGGTGTAGATCGCCCCCTCGGCGGTCTTGAGCACCGGCGTGTCCGGCGCGAGCACGGCCCAGAGCAGCCCGAACGGCACACCCAGCACCGCCAGCGCGAGCACGACGCCCAACACCGTCGCCGCGACACGCAGCGGGCGACGCGGCTCGTCGAAGCTCAGCTCCAGCGAGCTCTGGTACGCCGTCGAGGGTGCGGCATCCGGCGGGTCGAGCTCGGCCGGCGAGTCAGGCTCGGCCGACGGCGGGGTCGCCCCCGACCGGCCGGGCGGAGCGGGCCGCTCGGGCTCGTCGGCGGGCCGCTCAGGGTCGGGGTTGTCCGGGCTCACCCGATGATCCTCTCAGGCCCGGTGCGGGGCCGGGGCTGAGGTGGCGGCAGACCCGCTCACCGGGCGAACGGCTCCACCATCATCGCCGCCGCCCGCAACCACGCCTGCCGGGTCTCCGGCTGGAGTTGGTGGTATTCGATCGACGACCCGGTCTCCAGCGCCGGGTCGTACGGCACCACGGCCACCCCACGGGTGCGGGTGGCGAAGTGCCGCTCCAGATCCTCCTGCAACGCCGAGCGACCCGGGGTCGGGCAGGAGATGAGGGTGATCGCGTTGTCCGCCAACTCGCCCATGCCCTCCTCGTGCAGCAGGTCGAGCATCCAGTCCGCGCTGAACGCCGCGTCCTCACGGGGCACGGTGGTCACCACCAACTGGTCGGCGGCCTGCATCACCGTGCGCCAGTTGGGGCTCTCCACGTTGTTGCCGGTGTCCACGCAGACGACGTCGTGGGTGCGCCGCAGCAACTCCAGCACACGCCGGACGGTGAACTGGTCCAGTCGCTGGGCGAAGCGCGGGCTCTCCTCGCCGGCCAGCACGTCGTACGAGCCGTCGGAGGCGTGCCGCAGGTAGTCGTCCAGCCGATCCAGCAGGGTCTCGCCCTCGAGGATCTCGATCTGGGCCAGGTCGGTGATCAGATGACGGATCGTCCGGGCGTGCCGGGCGCTACCGGCGCGCAGCCCGAGAGTGCCGCGCAGCTCGTTGTCGTCCCAGGCCAGCACGCCCTGCCCGCGGACGCTGCCGACCGTGGCCGCGGCGAGCACGGTGGCGGTGGTCTTGTGCACCCCGCCCTTGGGGTTGGCGAAGGCGAAGACCCGGGGCGTGCCCAGGTCCCGCTGGAGCACCCCGTTGGCCCGCTCCTGCTCCTGGTCGACGCCCTGCGAGCGCCACTCGATACGGGCGGGATAGGCGCGCTCGGCGATGGCCGAGCCGACCGGCGGGGCGGGTGGCGGTACGACTGGAGGGGCGGGTGGCGGTGCGACTGGCGGCGGTGCGACCGGCGGGGGCGGCGGCACGGGCACCGGGTAGCCGGTCTCCGGCTGGTAGCCGCTCTGCAGCAGGGCGTACCGCGACTCCACCGGCGGGTCGCCCGGCCGGTAGCCGTTGTCCAACACGGCGTAGCGCGACTGGACCGGCTCGGGGCCGCGTGGTGGCGGCTCAGGCTCGGCCCGGTACGTCGGCTCCGGCCGGTAGCCCGGCGAGGCCCGATATTCCGGCTCCGCCCGGTAATCGGGCTCAGCCCGATAATCCGGCTCGGCGCGATAGCCCGGCTCAGCGCGATAATCCGGCTCAGCGCGATAGCCCGGTTCGACGCGATAGCCCGGTTCGGTCCGGTACGCCGGCTCAGCCCGATAATCCGGCTCTGCCCGATAGCCCGGCTCAGCCCGATAATCCGGCTCCGCCCGATAGCCCGGCTCAGCCCGGTAGGCGGGGTCGACGCGGTAGGTCGCCTCGGCCCGGTAAGGGGGCTCCGCACCGTACGACAGCTCGGCCGGATGCCCGATGGCCGGCGCCCGCCCGGCGTAGCCATTCGGGGCCGCACGCCGTGGCAGAGGATCCGGCGGCGCTTCGTCGGCACGCTGGTCCGGCTCGGTCTGCTCCGCGCCGCGACCGCCCAGCCGGGCGCGGTCCAACAACGCGCGCCACCGCGGCGCTGGTTCGGCCGGCCGGCCCCAGCCGGTCTCACTGCCCTCCACGGCCCGCCCTCCCAGCGCCATCGATCTCCGTCTGACAGGCTACGAACCAAACCCTATTCGGACCACACCTCAGAACGCACACCAGCCGACGCAGATCACGACGACGTGGGCGCCGGCGGCTCGGCGCCGATGGTGTCCGGGGAGGTGGTGACCCTCGGCGGTGCCGGCTCGGTGGGCTCCGCCGACGACGGCTCGAGTGACGGGATCGTCACGACCGGTGCGGGTTCCGACGATTCGCCCATCAACGCCGAGGGCGTCGGTGCGGCCGGCGTTGGCTCCGACCGCCCGTCCGGGGTCGGCTCGGGGCTCGGCCCGGTGTCGGCCGGCGGGCGCACCACGTCGCGCTGCTCGGGCAGTGGCGGCGTGAAGACCGTGCGGTCCAGTCGGTACACCTCGGGGGCAGGGTCGACCGCCCGCACGTCCGGCCGGGCGGCCACGCCGCGCAGCGCCACCGGCGTCGCCCGTACCACCGCCGCGTAGACACAGGCGCAGCCCGCGCGGTACGCCTCCGCCTCGGCGGCGGCCACCTCTGCGCCGCTGGCGTACCGCTCACGCAACTCCCGCTCGTCCGCACCAACACCGCTGACCGCGGCGGCCCTGGCCCGGTAGTCGGCGGCTTCGGTGTCCTTGCGGGTCGCCACCTGTGCCATCCCCGCGACCACGTCGTCCGGCACCCGCAGCGCGGGAATCTTGACGATCTCGGTCTGACGCCCGGG
Organism: Micromonospora sp. NPDC005291; assembly: GCF_040607415.1. Lineage (NCBI taxonomy): Bacteria > Bacillati > Actinomycetota > Actinomycetes > Micromonosporales > Micromonosporaceae > Micromonospora > Micromonospora sp. NPDC005291. Next base: position 26,211 of record NZ_JBEXGR010000017.1, on the reverse strand, counting down.
CAGCGGAACCCGCCCGAAGACGGTCGAGACCGGCACGTCGCCGAGCACCGCCGCCAGACGCTGCGGCGGCAGGTACGCGTCGAGCGTGACCAGCGCATACGTCCCGTCCCCGGTGGCCGGGGCGGACGCGGGCAGCCCGGCCAGGTCGGCCGCGGCGGACCGCAGGTAGCCGGGGACGGAGTCGCCGTCGGTCACCCCGACCCGGGTCACCTCACCCACCGTCCGGTCACCGACCGGAGTGTCGTCGGCGGCCCAGACCGCGGTGCCCAGCACCGCCGCGGCGGAGAGCACGGCGGCCCAGGTGAGCACCCCGGACCTCGCCGACCGGTCGCCCAGCCGGGCCACGGCCCGGGTCAGCGGCGGCAGCAGCCGCTGGTCCAGTTGCCGCAGCAGGTTGCCGGCGCGCACGGGCGGGATCCCCTCGTCGGATCGGTGTCGGGCGGTCGCCGCTCAGTCACGCAGGATCTGGAGCGCACGGTCCAGGTCGTCAGGGTAGTCGCTGACGAACCGGACCTCGTCCCCCGTTCGGGGGTGCAGAAAGCTCAGTTCGCGAGCGTGCAGCCACTGTCGGGCCAGGCCGAGGCGGGCCGAGAGGGTGGGGTCGGCGCCGTAGGTGAGGTCGCCCACGCAGGGGTGCCGCAGGGTGGAGAAGTGCACCCGGATCTGGTGGGTCCGGCCGGTCTCCAGTCGGACGTCGACCAGGCTGGCCGCCGGGAACGCCTCCAGCGTGTCGTAGTGGGTGATGCTCGGCTTGCCGCCGGAGACCACTGCCCAGCGGTAGTCGTGGGTGGGGTGCCGGTCGATCGGCGCGTCCACGGTGCCGCGCAGCGGGTCCAGGTGCCCCTGCACCACCGCGTGGTAGCCCTTGTCCACCTCGCGGTACTTGAAGGCCCGCTTCAACGCCGTGTACGCGTGCTCGCTCTTGGCGACCGCCATGATCCCGGTGGTGCCCACGTCGAGCCGGTGCACCACACCCTGCCGCTCGGCGGCGCCGCTGGTGGAGATGCGGTGCCCGATCGCGGCGAGGGCGCCGATCACCGTCGGGCCGGTCCAGCCCGGGCTGGGGTGCGCGGCCACGCCCACCGGCTTGTCGACCACCACGATGTCGTCGTCGGCGTACACCACGCGCAGGCCGGGCACCGCCTGCGGCACCACGGTCGGCGGTGCGACCGGCGCCGGCAGCGTGACGTCCAGCCACGAGCCGGCCTTGACCTTGTGCGAGTTGGGCCGGGCGGCACCGTCGACCAGTGCGTCCCCGGCATCGATCAGGGCCGCGGCGGCGGTGCGGGAGAGCCCGAACAGACGTGACACCGCCTGGTCGAGTCGCATCCCGTCGAGGCCGTCCGGGACGGGCAGTGAACGGTGGTCGCCGCCAGCGGCGAACGCGGAGGTCATGCCCGCTCCCTCTGGTCGGCACCGTGGGTGGCGGCGCTCGTGTCGGTGGGCTTGCCGTCGCGGCCGACCCGCTGGCCGTCACGCTGGCGGCCGGTCAGCTCCAGCAGAACGGCCAGCAGCACGCCGCAGACCAGCGAACTGTCGGCCAGGTTGAACACCGGCCAGACCTGGCCGTACGGGTCGAACAGGCTGATCATGTCGACCACGTGCCCGTGGAAGGGGGAGGGTGCCCGGAAGATCCGGTCGACGAGGTTGCCCAGCGCGCCACCCAGCACCAGGCCGAGGGAGATCGCCCAGGGCAGCGAGCGCAGTCGCAGTGCCATCCAGACGATCCAGCCGACCACACCGATGGTGATCAGCGGGAAGATCCAGGTGTGGTCCGCACCGATGCTCCAGGCGGCACCACTGTTGCGGGTCAGGCTCAGGTAGACGAGCCCGCCGAGCAGCCGGACAGGCTCCCGGTCGGTCAGCGCGGCCAGCGCGAGGTGCTTGGTGACCAGGTCGGCCAGCAGGGCCACCAGGGCGACTCCGGCGAGGATCGCGACGGCCCGGGGCCGGCGTCTGCCGCCGCCCGGGTCGGTGCGGCCGGGTTCGGCGGACGGTACTGCGGTCATGCGCTCCCCATCGACAATCTCGGCGGTGATCGCTCACCGTCTCATCACCGCCGGGGAACGGACCTCAGCGCCGCTCCTCCAGCTGCTTGCACGTCACACACTGGGTGGCCGACGGGAAGGCGGCGAGGCGCTCGACCGGGATCGGGTTGCCGCACCGCTCGCACCAGCCGTAACCACCCTCGTCGAGGCGCTCCAGAGCGCGCTCAACCTGCGTGATCCGTTCCAGAATGCTGTTGGCGAGAGAGATCTCCTGCTCCCGCTCGAGCGTCTTGGTGCCCGTGTCGGCCTGGTCGTCCCCGGCCGAGTCGGTCAGCCGATCGCGCTGCAGCTCGGTGATCTCACTCAGCGTCTGATCGTACTCGGCGCGAAGCTCGTCCCGCCGCGCCGCCAGCGCCGCCCGGATCTTCTCGGTCTCCGCGGTGCTGCGGGTGGCCCTGGCCACCGGCTTGCGCCCGGCGGTCCTGGTGTCGGCTGGCTTCGCCATGAGTCGCTCCCTCGGCCGGGGAGCCGCGCGGTCCGCGGCACCTGGTCAGGGGGCGCCGACCAAGGCGTCCCCCATGTACGAAAAGGGGCGCGCGGCGACGATGGCCGCGCACTCCGGAGGTTGGCAAGAATACGGAACGTACAGGCGTCCGACAACGTGCCGCACCGTCGTACCGCTTATCAGCCCCTAGCCTTGCCGAACTGGGGCAAAAGGAACGCTAGCAGATCAACCGACCACCTCATCCCCGTACTCACCAAACCATCGGGCCAGGCGACCCCGCCGGCTGACCGCCCGCAGCCGCCGTTCCGCGGCGTCCCGCACCCCGACGGTCGCCACGATCAACAGGCTGTCGCCGGTCTTCAGGCGGGTGTCCGGTGCGGGCACGAATCCCACCCCGCCGCGCAGCACCAGGGTGACCGAGGCGCCCAGCGGGAGCCGCAGCTCGTCGACGTGCACGCCGGCCAACCGTGAGCCCGGCGGCACCTCCAACTGGAGCAGGTCGGCCCGCATCCGCTCCAGCGGGGCGGTCTCCACATGAATCTCGGCGGCCTCGGCCGGGGCGGTGACCCGCAACCAGCGGGCGAACGGCCCCAGCGTCCCGGTCTGCACCAGTGTGAAGATCACCACCAGCACGAAGACCACATCGAAGAGGCGCTCCGCGCCGGGCACCCGCTCGGAGAGCGGAATGGTGGCCAGCACGATCGGCACCGCCCCACGCAGCCCGGCCCAGGACAGGAACGCCTGTTCTCGGAGGCCGACCCGGAACGGCACCGCCGAGACGGCCACCGACAGCGGCCGGGCCAGCAGCACCAGCGCCAGCCCCGCGACCACCGCAGGCAGCACCGCCGCGGCCAGTCGGCCCGGCGAGACCAGCAACCCGAGCAGCACGAACAACCCGATCTGGGCGAGCCACGCCAGCCCGTCCGCGAAGCCGAGGATCGCCTGCCGGTGCGACAACCGGGCATTGCCGAGCAGGACCCCGGCCACGTAGACGGCGAGGAACCCCGAGGCGTGCAGCACCGCCCCGGCGGCGTACGCCAGCACGGTGATGCCCACCGCGGCGATCGGGTAGAGCCCCGCCGAGGGCAGCGCGGCCCGGCGCAGCGCCCAGGTGCCGGCGACACCCGCACCCACGCCCACCGCCGCACCGACACCCAGCTCGTAACAGACCAGCCCGACCTCGAACCACCACGGGTGCGACCAACCCTGATGGGACAGCAGCACCACCAGCAGCACCACCGGGGCGTCGTTCATGCCCGACTCGGCCTCCAGCGTCGCCACCAGCCGGGGCGGCAACCGCAGTCGACGCAGGGTGGCGAAGACGGCCGCCGCATCGGTGGACGAGAGCACCGCGCCGTAGAGCAGGGCCAACCGCCAGTCCAGCCCCAGCAGCAGGTGCACGGCGACACCGACCACCACGATGCTGACGACCACCCCGAGCGTGGAGAGCGCGGAGGCCAACCCGAGCACCGGGCGCAGGGTGGTCCACCGGGCGGTGAGGCCGCCCTCGGCGATGATCACGATCAGCGCGCAGAAGCCGAGGGCCCGGGTCAGCTCGACGTCGTCGAAGCGGATGCCCAGCCCGCCCTCGCCGATCGCCACGCCCAGCGCCAGATAGACCAGGAGGCTGGGCACGCCGAGACGGGTGGAGAGCCGGACCGCACCCACCGCGACCAACAGCACGGCCGCACCGAGCAGCAGCGCGATATCCAACCCGGGCGTCACGGTTGCCTGGCCTGGGCGTTCCTCACTCGGCGGATCCGTCGCGCAGTCGGCGCAGCACCTCGGACAGCTCCGGGCCGGGCCGATCGACGAGGAAGAGCTTGTCCCGACTGGCAGCGCCGGCACGCAGTGACACCGCGGCGGGTCGAACGCCCAAGGCGCCGGCCAACGCCCGGCGGGCCGCCTCGGTCGCCCGACCGTCGACAGCCGGGTCGTGCACCGCGATCACGAGGGCGGGCCCGTGCGGTCCATCGAAGCGGCCACCCACCCGGTCCCGGGAGGCGCCAGGCTTCACCCGTACCGCCACCGTGAGCGTGTCCTGAGCGGGCACCGGTGCCCGCTTCAGATCGGCCGGGCGTCGGCGAGCAGGACGGTGGCTGGCGCGCATTGAGCGCACGGAGTGAAACCGATCTCGACGGCCTCGGCGACCGGCAGCGTCTCGGCCACCCGGCCAAGCAGGTGCGGGCAGTTGGCGAGGTGGTAGCGGGGGCGACCGTCCACCACCTCGACGGCATCCGGCAGTCGAGCCACCCGGGCTGCCTCGGCGGGAGTGACCGGCTGCTCGGCCGGCTCCTCGGCTGCCTGCGCGCCGAAGCGGGAGGCGTCATCGGTCGACGCCGCGAACGGCGACGCCGGGCTGACGGGCCTGGCGCGAGAGGAGGCGTCGTCGGTCGGAGTCACGAAGGGCGACCCCTGGTCGAACGGCGACCCCTGGTCGAACGGCGGCGCGTCGTCGACGCGCGGGTCGAACGGCGGCACCTCGTCGAATGGCGGCGCGTGGTCGACCGGCGGCGCGGGTGGTTGCCGCCACCCGGTGCCGCCGGTACCGACCGTCGTGGGCATGTGCTGGACCGGCACCTCCGGCTCGACCAGCGGTGGCCCGTACGCGACACCCGGCGTGGCCTGGCTGGCCGTGCGGGGTGCGTCAGGGTGCCGCCAGCCGGTCCGGCCGGGGTCCGCCGTAGCGCGGTTGGCGGCTGCCTGGCGGGCGCCCACCACCAACGCCACGGCGGCCAGCAGACTGGCCGCGATGGAGATGATCAACATGAAGCTGGAACCGCCGGCCAGGCCGAGCACCAGCAGGACCACCGCGACGAGGATGAGCAGGAGACTTGCGACTATCACGGCTCACCCCCGCCGCGTCGTACCGTCCAGGCAAGGCCGGCGACCGTCACCATTGGCGGACAACGATCGCCGGCTGGTGCTCAGCGTCCGGCTTCGAGGGCGCCGGAGCGCCCGCCGCCGCCGTACGAACCGGCGAGACCCGCAGCGGCCAGACCGTTGCCGCCAGCGACCCGGCCTGCCTCGGAGCGGGTCATCTCCGCCTCAAGGCCCTGGCCGCGACCGTCGAGGTCACGCAACTGGCTCTCCAGGTACGCCTTGAGCCGGGTGCGGTACTCGCGCTCGAACTGCTTGAGCTCTTCGATGTGCTTCTGCAGCGCCGTGCGCTTGGCGTCCAGGCCGCCCATGGCCTCCTGGTGCCGCTGGCGGGCGTCCCGCTCAAGGGCGTCAGCCTTCGCGCGCGCCTCCCGGGTCACCTCCTCGGCCTTGCCACGGGCCTCGGACAGCAGCTGGTCGGCCTCGCGGCGAGCGTCGGACACGTGGTCGTCGGCGGTGCGCTGGGCCATCATCAGGACGCGCAGGGCCTGCTGCTCACCGTCACCGGTGGCACCGCCGGCCGGGCCGCCGGTCGCACGGACCTGCTCCAGCTCGGCCTGCATCGCGCGGGCAGCCTGCTCGGCCGCCGACTTGTCGCGCTGCACCCGGTCCAGCTGGGCCTTGACGTCATTGAGCTCCGCCGCCAGTCGGGCGTCGCCGCCGGGGCCGGCGGGGGCACCGCCACGGCCGCCGCGCTCCACCTGGGCGCGCAGCTCGTTGTTTTCCTCGATGAGACGGGCGAGCTCGCGCTCAACCTCGTCCAGGAAGGCGTCGACCTCCTCCTCGTCATACCCCCGCTTGCCGATCGGCGGCTTTTTGAAGGCGACGTTGTGGACGTCGGCCGGGGTCAGCGGCATCGAAACTCCTCGGGTCAGTTGCGGCCGCGAAAGCGCGTCGGTCATCAGGCAGATGCCCTGATCGACGGCCCTAACACGAACTCCATCAGCACGAACAGGATAACCAGGAGCACAAGGGAGGCCAGGTCGATGCTCACGTTACCAATTCGCAGCGGAGGGATCACACGCCTCAACGCGTTGAGAGGGGGATCAGTGACGCTCCACACGGATTCCAATCCTGCCGATGCTCCACGCCCCGGTTGCCAGCGACGGCCGTACTGCAGGACGGCGCTCAACACGAACCGGGACAGAAGAACGAGCAGGAAGACATAAAGGATCAGGTACAGCACTTGCAGTAAGATCGACAACACGGTCAGCGACGTCCCTCGGGTCGGGCGGGGTCAACTCAAACTGAAAAAGCCGCCCTCAGCGATCTTGGCCTTGTCCTCTGCGGTGACCTGGACGTTAGCCGGTGAGAGCAGGAACACCCGATTGGTCACGCGCTCGATCGTACCGCGCAGGCCGAACGCCAGACCGGCAGCGAAGTCCACCAGACGGCGGGCATCGGCCTCATCCATCTCGGTGAGATTGATGATCACCGGAACGCCGTCGCGGAAGTGCTCACCGATGGTGCGCGCCTCCCGGTAGGTGGTCGGGTGCAGCGTGGTGATCTGGTAGCGCTGCTCCTCCTCGGGCATCGCCCGCTCACGCGACGTGACCTGCGGCGCGAGGGCAAGATTGTCCCGGGTGTGGTAGGTCAGCGCGCCGGAGGTCTCGCCAGCCGACGACCGGGTGATCGACCGTACGCTGGACCGCTCGGCCCGTTCCGGACGCTCACCGTCGCCGCGCTCGGACTCGCTCAACCGCCCGTTCCGCTCGGAGAGTCGACCCCGCTCACTGGCGCGCGGCCGGGGAGCCGGCGGCTCCTCGGTGTCGTCCTCGTCCTCGTCGGCGAACTCCTCGGCGTACCGGCTCTGCCGGTAACGCGAGTCGCGGTAGCCACCCTTGTCGTAGCCACCGTCGTCGTAGGCCCGCTCGTCGTCTTCTTCGACCAGACCGAGCCAGACCCCCGCCTTGCGCAGTGCACCCATCCCGCGCCCTTCCGTCCGCCGTGCGGCACGCGCCCCCGTGCCGTGTCGCCCGTCGCGAGTGGACAACCATGCCCATCGGACCGGAACGGCAATCCCCCGGCGCGCGATTCGCGTCGCACGCCACGACCCCCGACTAGGAGACGCCGCCCCTGAAACAACACTGATGTAATTTGCTTGTCTGCGGTCAGGCTACCGCAGCGTGGGACGCATTCCGAGCAACGCGCTACCGACGCGGACATGTGTCGCGCCGTATCGGATCGCGATTTCGAAATCTCCGCTCATCCCCGCGGACAGCGCGGTCGCTCCCGGATGGACTGCCCGAAACGCCTCGGCGACCTCGGCGAGTCGTGCGAAGGCCCGGTCCGGCTCCCAACCCAGCGGCGCCACCGCCATGAGCCCGGCCAGTCGCAACCCCGGCGCGTCGGCCACCGCCTCGGCCACCGGCTCCAGCCCGGCCCCCGGGTCGGCCGACCCGGGCAGCGCACCGCCTCGGGCCGCGTCGCCGTCGATGCTGACCTGCACCAGGGCGTCCAACGGCAGCTCCCGGTCCGCGGCCGCGGTGGCCAACGCCCGGGCCAGCCGAACACTGTCGACGGAGTGCACCACGTCGGCGTACCGAAGCACCGAGCGGGCCTTGTTGCGCTGCAGCTGACCAATGAAGTGCCAGCGGGGACTCACCCCGGCAGCCGCGACCTCGGCGGCCTTACCGGCCGCCTCCTGGTCGCGGTTCTCCCCCATGTCGGTCACCCCGAGCCCGGCCAGCGCCAACACGTCGCTGGCCGGGTAGGTCTTGGTCACCGCGATCATCGTGACCTCGGCGGCATCCCGACCGGCCTCTTCGCAGGCGTGGGCGATCCGGGACCGGACCTGAGCCAGGCCGGCCGCGAGTTCGGCGCGCCGGTCCGGTCGTACCGTGGCTGAGCTGTCGGTCATCGGCGGTGCTCAGGACCCGTTCTTGAGGAAGTCGGGAACGTCCACGTCGTCGAAGAGCACCCGACGGGGCGACTGGGCCGGAGCCGGCATGGTGGCCGGAGCAGGCGCCGGGGTGCTCTGCTGCGCCGGCTGGTTGGTGTTGGTCTTGCGGGTCGGCTCGGCCGCCTTGTACGCGGGCGTGCCACCGTCGAAGCCCGCCGCGATGACCGTCACGCGCACCTCGTCGCCGAGCGCGTCGTCGATGACCGCGCCGAAGATGATGTTGGCGTCCGGGTGGGCCGCGTCGGTGACCAGCTGGGCAGCATCGTTGATCTCGAACAGGCCCAGGTCGGAGCCGCCGGCGATGGAGAGCAGCACACCGCGTGCGCCGTCCATGCTCTGCTCCAGCAGCGGGCTGGAGATGGCCGCCTCGGCCGCCTCGACCGCGCGATTTTCCCCGCGGGCGCTGCCGATGCCCATCAACGCGCTGCCGGCACCGCTCATCACGCTCTTGACGTCGGCGAAGTCCAGGTTGATCAGACCCGGGGTGGTGATCAGGTCGGTGATGCCCTGCACGCCCGAGAGCAGCACCTGGTCGGCGGTGCGGAACGCGTCCATCATGCTGATGTTGCGGTCACCCAGGGCCAGCAGCCGGTCGTTCGGAATGACGATCAGCGTGTCGCACTGGTTGCGGAGTTCGTCTATTCCCGTCTCGGCCTGCACCTGGCGGCGCTTGCCCTCGAAGGAGAACGGTCGGGTCACCACGCCGATGGTCAGTGCGCCGAGCTTGCGGGCGATGTTCGCCACCACGGGGGCGCCGCCGGTGCCGGTGCCGCCGCCCTCGCCGCAGGTCACGAAGACCATGTCGGCGCCCTTGAGCACCTCTTCGATCTCGTCGCGGTGGTCCTCGGCGGCGTTCTTACCGACGTCCGGGTTGGCCCCGGCCCCCAGACCGCGGGTCAGCTCACGGCCGACGTCGAGCTTGACGTCGGCGTCACTCATCAGCAGCGCCTGGGCATCGGTGTTGATCGCGATGAACTCGACGCCCTTGAGCCCAACCTCGATCATCCGGTTGACGGCGTTGACGCCGCCACCCCCGATGCCGACGACCTTGATGACCGCCAGGTAGTTGTGCGGAGGTGTCATCTCCGGTCCTTTCCTTCGAGATTGGCTTCGGCCGACCGGGTACGGCGTGGCCAGCCCAGTGGCCGACGACAGCTGTCACCAGCGAGGATCAGAGGTGAACCCTCACCCTCTACTAGAGGCTTACAGTTATGTCAACCACTGATCCTCTTCGGGGCAACGTAAGCGCCGCCGCGCGATGAGCCAAGGACCCGCCCGGCGTGTCGCCGACCGGAGCGCGACGGGTCACGTTTCCGCACGCTCCCCGGTCAGCGGAAGGTCACCACGTCCGGTGCGCTCACGTCGATCCGATCCGTGTCCTCATCGAGCAGTGCGGTGGCCACCCGAGCCTTGTCCGTACCCCGGGTCGCGTCACCCCAGACCACCGTCCGGTCCCCCCGCAGACGCAGGCTGATCCGGGCCAACCCCTCCACGCTCACGTCCACCAGCTCCGCACGGAGCTGCGGGGTCAGCGCGACGAGCACCTCCAGCGCGGCCCGGGTGCCCGGGTCGTCGGCGGCCGGACGGACCACCGTCACCTGCGGCAGCCCGGCGGGGCGTCGATCCACCGTCCGGAACGCCACCCCGGTCCGGTCGATCAGGGCGAACGCCTCCCCCTGCGGCACGGCCGCCACGGGGGTCCGCTCGGTCACCCGCACCACCAGCGTGCCGGGCCAGTCCCGGGACACCGTGGCCCGCTCCACCGGCGGCAGCGCGCCGACCCGGCGGGCGGCGGCGGCCAGGTCCACCCGGGCCAGTGGCACCCCGTCGGGCACCCCCACCGCGTCGCGCACCTGCACCGGAGTGACCAGCTTGGCGCCGTCCACCGTCACCTCACGGACGCCGAACAGCCCGGTGCCGAGCACCGTCCAGGCGATCAGCCCGGCCAGCGCGAGCACACCGGCGGCCACCGCCCACGGCAGCGCCGCACGCATGCGACGCTGCCGGGCACGCGCCATGAACCGGCGGGTCGAGGGCGGTACCGCGTCCCGTCCCGCCCGGACCAGCTGCCAACGCCGGGCCGGACCGCGGCGCGGTGCGCCGCCGTCGGCGGCGCTGGTCCGCCCTCGGGCCGGGCCGGGACTCATCCGGCCGTGGGCGCCGTGCCGCCGGGTGCGGCGGTGCCACCGAGGGCCGCTCCGTCGCCGCCGGCCGTGGCCCCACCGGGCACCGGATCACCGATCGCCGGGGCGGTGGCCACCGGGTCGACGGTCCCGGTCGGTGCGGACCCGGCGGTACGCCCACCCAGGGCGGCCAGCAGTTCGTCACCCATCAGCGAGATCGGCGGGGCGCCCATGGTCACCACCACGTCCCCCGGGCAGGCCCGACGGGCCACCTCGACCGGCGCCGCCTCCCACGAGTCGACGAAGACCTTGCGGTCCGCGGGCAGGGCAACCGCCTCGATCAGCGCCGCCGAGCCCTCGCCGGGCTGGCGCAGCTCACCCGGCCCGAAGACCTCCAGCAGCACCACCTCGTCGGCGATGGCCAGCGCCTCGGCGATGTCCGCCTGTGAGTCGCGGGTGCGGTACAGCCGGTACGGCTGGAAGACGACGATCAGCCGCCCCTCCCCGGCCACCTCGCGCAGCGTCTGCATCGCCAACGTCATCGAGGTCGGGTGGTAGGCGTACTCGTCGTAGACCAACACACCGTCCGCGGTGCCCTTGCGCTCGAAGCGCCGTCGCACACCGGGGAAGACCGCCAGCGCGGCCTCCGCCGCCTCCAGCGGCAGTTGCAGCAGGTACGCGGTCAGCACCGCGGAGGCGCTGTTCAGACCCATGTGCCGCCCCGGCACCGGCAGCCGGAACTCGCCCAGCGACCGGCCGTCGATCGCGGCCAGGTAGCGCACACCACGCGCGGAGGAGACGACCTCGGTCAGCCGCAGGTCGGCGTCGGCCGCCTCGCCGTACGTGAACACCCGCCGCCCCTCGGCACGCAGGGTCTCGGCCAGCCGCCGACTGCCCGGGTCGTCGGCGCAGGTGATGATGAACCCGTCCGGGTCGGTGAGGCGAGCGAACTCCACGAACGCCGCCTCCAGCGTCGCGTAGTCGCCGTAGGTGTTCAGGTGGTCCGCCTCGACGTTGGTGATGATCGAGACGTACGGGCGGTAGATGAGGAACGAGCGGTCGCTCTCGTCCGCCTCGACCACGAAGTGCTCGCCGGTGCCGTGGTGGGCGCCCGAGCCGACCTCGGAGATCTCCCCGCCAATCACGAAGGACGGATCCACACCGGCCTGCTGGAGCACCATCGTCACCATCGAGGTGGTGGTGGTCTTGCCATGCGTGCCGGCGACCGCCACCGCCCGACGGCCGGTCATCGCCGCGGCGAGCGCCTCCGAGCGGTGCAGCACCCGCAGGCCGCGCCGACGCGCCTCGACCAGCTCCAGGTGGTCCTGCGGAATGGCCGAGGAGTAGACGACCGTGTCCACACCGTCGAGGTTGGTCGCCTCGTGGCTGAGGTAGATGGTGCCGCCGAGCGCCCGCAGCCCCGCCAGCGAGGGCCACTCACGCAGATCGCTGCCGGAAACCCGGATGCCCCGGGTGAGCAGCAGCCGGGCCACGCCGAGCATGCCCACCCCACCCACCCCGATCAGGTGAACCGCACCCAGGTCCTCGGCGGTGAGCGTGCCGGCCGGGGTGAACTGCGCGGTCATCGGGCCACCGCCTCGATCACGAAGGAGCGCAGCGCCTCGTCACCGTCGCGCCGCCCGTACGCCGACGCCGCGGCACCCATCGCGTACAGCCTCTGCGGGTCGCGGATCAGCGGAATGACGGTGCGCTCCAACCAGTCCGGGGTGAGCTCCGCGTCGTCGACCAGCAGCCCGCCGCCGGCCTCCACCACGGGCAGCGCGTTGCGCTTCTGCTCCTGGTTGCTGTGCGGATACGGCACGAAGATCGTGGGCAGCCCGATCGCGGCCACCTCGGCCACGGTCATCGCCCCGCCCCGGGCCAGCATCAGGTCGGCTGCGGCGTAGCCCAGCTCCATCTCGGACAGGTACGGCAGCGTCACGTACGGCACCGGCAGATCGGTGGGGATCGGCACCGGCTCGTTGCGGGCGCCCATCACGTGCAGCACCTGCACGCCGTTGCGGGCCAGCTCCTTGGCCGCCCCGGAGACCGCCAGGTTGATCGACCGGGCGCCTGACGAGCCACCGGCGACGAAGAGCACCGGCAGGTCCGGGCGGAGCCCGAAGTGGGCGCGGGCGGCGTTGCGCAGCGCGTAGCGGTCCAGCGCGGCGATGGAGCGGCGCAGCGGCACCCCGACCACGGTGGCGTCGCGCAGCGCCTCGGCCTGGCTGGGCTGGTGCGGGAAGCCGACGGCGATGTTCTTGGTGAACTTCATGCCCAGCCGGTTGGCCACGCCCGGCGGCACGTTCACCTCGTGGATCACCATGGGCAGCTCGCGGCGCCAGGCTGCCAGGTAGGCCGGCACCGAGACGTACCCGCCGAAGCCGACGACCACGTCGGCGCGTACCTCGTCGATCACCTTGCCCGCGGCGCGGGCCGCGGTCCACATCCGGCCCGGGGTACGGACCAGGTTCATGTTGACCGACCGGGGCAGCTGGTACGCCGGGATCTGCCGCAGCTCGTAGCCCTGCGGCGGGATCAGCTCGTTCTCCATGCCCTTGGGTGTGCCGAGGCAGGTGATCCGGACGCCCGGGTCGTGTCGGCGCAGGCAGTCGGCGAAGGCGAGCAGCGGGTAGATGTGTCCCCCGGTGCCACCTCCCGCGAGCACCACCGAACGCAGCGGACCCATCAGCGTCTCCTCTCGCTCGCCGTACCCCTGCGGCTCCGGTCCTGTCGGACCCCGCGCGGCACGGCCTGATCGTCGTGGCGCCGCTCGCGGGACCGGGGCACGGACCCTCGGCCAGCGGGCGGCGTCGCCGCTCGGCGGCGCCGGCCGGGAAGCGGCGGCAACGGGGCCCAGAGTAGTCGGACCCACCGGGCCGGCGGACGGGCATGCAGTGCTCTGGCCGCATCGGGTTCGGCGCGGGCGAAGGACGCCAGCATCCCGATCCCGGCCAACGTCACGACCAGGGCACTTCCGCCGTCGGAGATGAACGGCAGCGGCAGGCCGGTGATCGGCAGCAGCCCGACCACCCCACCGATGTTGATCACGGCCTGGCTGACCAGCCAGGTGGTCACGGCGGCGGCGGCGAGCCGGCGGAACGGGTCGTCGACCCGCCGGGCGATCCGCAACCCGGTGTACGCGAGGACCGCGAAGAGGCTGAGCACCACGACGCACCCGATCACGCCCAACTCCTCGGCGATGATCGCGAAGATGAAGTCGTTGTGCGCCTCGGGCAGCCAGTCCCACTTCAGGCTGCCCTTGCCCAGCCCGACGCCGAACCAGCCGCCGTGCTCGATGGCCAGTCGACCCTGGTAGAACTGGAGGCAGCCGTCGAGCTTGCACGTCTCCGGGTCCGGCGGGCTGAGGAAATTGGCCAGCCGGGCGAAGCGGTAGTTCTCCTCGCCGCTCTCGCCGGAGCCGGCACCCAGCGAGGCCACCGCGATGAGCAGGCCGACGCCGAGCAGACCGACCACCGTCAGCGCGCCGAAGACCCGCATCCGTACGCCGGCGGCCCAGAGCAGACCCACCACCAGGGCCAACAGGCAGAGCATCGTGCCCACGTCGTTGTAGCCGACCAGGACGAAGAGCAGACCCATCACGGGGAAGAGCGGGGTGGCCAACTCCCGCCACCAACCCAGCGCGGCACCCTTGCGGGCGATCAGGTGCGCGCCCCACAACACCAGCGCGAACTTGGCCAACTCGGAGGGCTGCACCTGGATCCCGCCGATGAACAGCCAGAGCAGCCGCGCCTCGATCGGGCCGATCTGTGCCGACTTCTGGTTGGTCAGCCGGGCGTAGGCCAGCAGGAGGTTGAGCAGCAGCAACAGCGCGATCGAGGTGAACAGCAGCGGCCGGCCCAGCGATCGGTAGGTGCTGGCGGGCAGGCGCTGGCAGACCCAGAACGCCCCGATGCCGATCACCGCGAAGATGGCCTGCTTGGTCACCGAGGCCGAGGCGTTGCCGTCCTCGGCGTAGTCCTTCACGCTGGTCGCCGAGAAGACCATGGTCAGCCCGATCAGCAGCAGCAGGCCGGCGCTGGACATCAGCAGGTAGTAGGAGGCCAGCGGCCGGTCCAACAGGCCGCGTAGTGCGGCGAGCCCGCCGGCCGCGTCCATCCCGCGCACGGCGGTCAAGCCACCGGTCGTGGGCTCCTGCGGTGGTGGTTCGGATCCCGGCTGGGCGGACCCGCCGGGCCGCGGGCTGGCCTTGGCCTCCGCCACCGGATCACGCACCGATCGTGTCGCGTCGGCCGCGTTGGTGCGCTGTTCCTCCCCCATCTGCCCATCATCACCGCTCTGCCCGGATGCGCCCACCGCAACGCCCCTCTCGGCGTGTCGCCGTCGCCCCACGCTCGCCCGTCCTGGCCCGCGCCGATCTAGGGAGAATTGCTGCTAGCTGATCTTCAACCACTGCAACTTGCCCTAGATCGACGCGCTCAGGGGGTGGAGGGCGCGGGGGCAGGGGGTGGAGGGCGCGGGGGTGGGGGGTGGAGGGCGCGGGGGTGGGGTAACGGGTCAGGTCATGTTGGCGAGGAACTCGCTGTAGAAGAGGCCCAGGGCGATGGCTACGCCGATGCCGGCGATGATCCAGAAGCGCACCACGATGTTGACCTCGCTCCAGCCGGCCAACTCGAAGTGGTGCTGCAGGGGCGACATCCGGAACACACGTTTACCGGTGGTCTTGAAGGAGATGATCTGGATCACCACGGACATCGTGATGATCACGAAGAGCCCGCCGATGATCGGCAGCAGCAGGATGGTACGGGTGGACATCGCCATGCCGGCGATCAGGCCGCCCAGCCCCAGCGCCCCGGTGTCGCCCATGAAGATCCGCGCCGGGGACGTGTTCCACCACAGGAAGCCCACACAGGCCCCGGCCGCCGCTCCGGCTATCAGCGCGATCTCCAACGGGTCGCGCACGGCGTAGCAGTAGTCCTGCGTGTAGCTCGGGTCGGCGCACCAGTGCCGGTACTGCCAGAACGCGATCAGCGCGTACGCGGCGAGCACCATCACCGAGGCGCCGGTGGCCAGACCGTCCAGGCCGTCGGTGAGGTTGACGCCGTTCGTCGCGCCCATCACCACGAAGATGAAGATGATCACCGCGCCGACCTTGCTGACCTCCAGGACGTTGATGTCCCGGATGAAGCTCAGCGTGGTGCTGCCCACCGTCTCGGTGTTGGTCGCCAGGCCCGTCGCGTCGGTCATCGTGCTCGGGAAGTACAGCGCGACCACACCGAAGACCGCGCCGACCAGGATCTGGCCGAACAGCTTGCCGCGCTTGTTCAGACCGGCGCTGTTGCGCTTGCGCACCTTGAGGAAGTCGTCGAGGAAGCCGACCGCGCCGGAGAAGACCATCAGCCCGAGCAGCACCAGCGCGGTGATGGTCGGCTCGACCTGGGCGATCTGCGCGTCCGGCAGGGTGGTCAGGGCCAGGTGGCCGGCCACGTACGCGATCACCGTGGCCAGGATGAAGACCACGCCACCCATCGTGGGCGTGCCCTTCTTGGTCTGGTGCATGGCGGGGCCGTCGGACCGGATCGGCTGGCCGGCCTTGAGCCGGGTGAACACCTTGATCGCGATGGGGGTGCCGAAGAGCGAGACGATGAAGGCCACCCCGACGGCGACGATGACAGCCCTCATCGGGTTGACTCCCCAGCGGCGTCGGCGCGCAGGGCGTCGGCCACCTCCCACGTCCGGTACCGGGAGCCCTTGACCAGGACGACGTCACCTGGTCGTAGTTCGCCCCGCAGCACCTCGATGGCCGCCGCCTGATCGGTGAGCAGCACCGACTCTCCTCCCCAGTTCGCTACCGCTGTCGCGCCTTCGTGAATCGGCGCGGCCGGCTCGCCCACCACGAGCAGCCGGTCGACACCCAGCTCGGCCACGAGTTGGCCGACCTCGGCGTGGCCGTCGGACTCGAACGGGCCCAGCTCGGCCATGTAACCGAGCACCGCGACGGTACGCCGCCCCTCGCCGAGGCTGGCCAGCGCCCGCACCGCGACCGCCATCGAGGCCGGGTTGGCGTTGTACGAGTCGTCGATGACGGTCACGCCGTCGGGCCGATCGAAGACGTCCATGCGGCGGGTCGAGACCAGCCCCAGCTCGCCGAGCGCCGTGGCCAGCTCGGCCAGCGGCATGCCCAGCTCCCGGGCGACCGCCGCCGCGGCGAGCGTGTTCCAGACCTGGTGACGGCCGGTCAGCCCGAGCCGCACCGGCGCGCGCCCCTCCGGGGTGACCAGGGTGTACGACGCGTGCCCCCGCTCGTCCAGCGTGACGTCCTCGGCCCGCACGTCGGCGTCCGGCGCCTCGCCGTAGCGGACCACCCGGGCCTCGGTGCGACTCGCCATCGCGTCCACCCGTGGGTCGTCGGCGTTCAGCACGGCCAACCCGTCCGGTGGCAGGGCCTCGACCAGCTCCCCCTTGGCCACGGCGATCGCCTCCTGCGAACCGAACTCGCCGATGTGCGACGTGCCGACGTTGAGCACCACGGAGATCCGGGGCGGCACCAGCTCGCACAGGTAACGCACGTGCCCCACCCCCCGCGCGCCCTTCTCCATCACCAGGTAACGGGTGTCCGGCCCGGCCTGCAGGGCGGTGTACGGGTGCCCCAGCTCGTTGTTGAACGAGCCGGGCGGCGCCACCGTGGCCCCCAGTCGGGCGGTGAGCTGACCGATCAGGTCCTTCGTGGTGGTCTTGCCGGAGGAGCCGGTCACGCCGATCACGGTCAACCCGGGCAGTCGGTCCACCGCAGCGCGGGCCAACCGACCCATCGCGGTCAGGGCGTCGTTCACCAGCACCATCGGCACGCCGGGCGCCTCACGGCTGCCGAGCACCGCCACCGCGCCGGCCTGGACCGCCGTCGCCGCGTAGTCGTGCCCGTCGACCTTCTCCCCCGGGAAGGCCACGAAGAGCGAACCGGGCCCCACCTTTCGCGAGTCGAACTCCACCGAACCGGTGACGGTGGTGTCCGGGTCGACGGCCACCAGCCGCCCGTCGACCGCCGCGGCCACCTCGGCCAGGCTCAGCGCGATCACCGCTGACCCGCCAGATCCCCGAAGCGGGCCCGCAGCGCGTCGGCCAGTTCGATGCTGTCGTCGAAGGGAAACACCTCGCCCGCCACCTCCTGGCCCCGCTCGTGCCCCTTGCCGAGCAGCGCGATCACGTCACCCGGCTCGGCCAGCCGAACCGCCTCGTCGATCGCGGCACGACGGCCGGCCACCTCGATGATCCGGGCGGCCGTGCCGGCCCGGTACGCCCCGGCGAGCACCTCGGCGCGAATCTCCGACGGCTCCTCGGTACGCGGGTTGTCGTCGGTAACCAGCACCACGTCGGCTCCCTCCGCCGCTGCGGCGCCCATCACCGGCCGCTTACCCCGGTCCCGGTCTCCGCCGGCGCCGATCACACAGATCAACCGGCCGGCGCTCAGCTCGCGCAGCGCGGCCAGCGCGGCCACGATCGCGTCCGACTTGTGCGCGTAGTCGACCACCCCGCGCACCGGAGCGGCGACGTCGACCAACTCCAGCCGGCCCGGTACGCCACCGCAGGCGGCCACCCCGGTCGCCGCGGTAGCCGGGTCCACCCCGGCACCGACCAGCGCGGCGATGGCCAACAGCGCGTTGGCCACGTTGTGTCGGCCGGGCAGCGCAACCCCGGTGGACAGGACCACCCCGTCCGGGCCGTGCGCGGTGAAGCGCTGGGCGTACCCCTCGCCGCTCACGCCGTCGGCCCACCAGGTCGCGTCCTGGTCACCGGCCGCCGAGTAGGTGACCGTCGCCGGCTTGAGCAGCGGCCGCAACGCCGGGTCGTCATGGTTGAGCACCTCGATCGCGCAGCGCCCGTCGAAGAGCTGGGCCTTCGCGGCGAAGTAGTCGTCGCTGTCGGCGTGGAAGTCCAGGTGATCGGAACCGAAGTTGGTGTAACCCCCGACGGCGAACCGGACACCGCCCACCCGGCCCATGGCCAGCGCATGGCTGGAGACCTCCATGACCACCGCGGTGACCCCACGCTCACGGGCGGTGGCCAGCATGGCGTGCAGGTCGGTCGCCTCGGGGGTGGTGCGCACACTGTCGATCACCAGATCACCGAGCCTGGTCTCCACCGTGCCGATCAACCCGGTGGTGTGGCCGGCGGCCCGCAGCCCCGACTCGACCAGATACGCGGTGGAGGTCTTTCCGGCGGTGCCGGTCACCCCGATCATGGTGAGACCGGCGGTCGGGTCGCCGTACACGGCCGAGGCCAGCTCGCCGAGCACGGCGCGCGGGTCGGGCACCACCAGGACGGGCAGGCCGATCCCCGCCGCCAGCTCCGCACCCGCCGGGTCGGTCAGCAGGGCCACGGCACCCGCCTCGGCGGCGCCGGCGGCGAACTCCGCGCCGTGCCGACGGGCACCGGGCAGCGCCGCGTACAGGTCGCCGGGATGGACCTCCTGGCTGGCGTGGGTAGCCCCGGTGACGATCACCCCGGCGGCGTCCGCCGGGAGGTCGACGGCGAGGCGGACGGCGAGATCACCGAGCCGGACTCCGGTCACGGTACGTGGACGTGGATTGCCGGGCACGGCGTCAGACCCTACCCGGTCGTCCGGTTCTGGCCGCACAGCCGCCCCGGTGGTTCGTCGGCACTCACCGATGATGTCCCGCCGTCGCTGCTCAGCGCGGATAGACCACGAACTTGGGTGCGGAACCGCCCGCGGACGGCGGTACGCGGTAGTGACGCAGAGTGAACTGCATCATGTCGCGGAACGCCGGCCCGGTGATCGCCGCGCCCCCGCCACCGGGCGCGTACACGAAGACCGCGATCACGTACCGGGGGTTCTCGGCGGGCGCCATGCCGATGAAGGAGGACACCTCGCCGGGCTGCTTCTTGCCGTCCACCAGCCGCCACCCGGTGCCGGTCTTGCCCGCGACCCGGTAGCCGGGGACGGCGGCGGCCAGGCCGGTGGCACGGTCGACGGTGGTGACCGCCTCCAGCATGGTGCGCAGGGCCGCCGCGTTCTGCGGGCTGAGCACTGACCGGGTCACCGGGGCCGGCGCGGGCGTGTGCTTGCCGTCCGGGCCGATCACCTCCTTGACCAGGTGCGGCTGCACGTACGTGCCGTTGTTGGCGATGGCGGCGTACGCGGCGGCCATCTGCAGCGGCGTGGCGTCGACGCTGTGCCCGATCGGCACCGACCCGTGCGACGATCCGCTCCACTCGTCGGCCGGCAACAGCCGCCCGCTGGCCTCTCCCGGCATCCCCTCGCCGGTGGGCTTACCCAGCCCGAACCGCTTCTGGTAGTCGATCAACCGGTCCCGGCCGAGCTTCTCGGCGATGGTGATGGTGCCGACGTTCGACGAGTAGGCGAGCATTCCCGGCACGCTCATCCGCTTGCCGTTGGCCGGGTGCGTGTCGGAGAACCAGGTGTCGCCCATCTTGATGCTGTTGGCGATGGGCAGCGTGGTGTCCGGGGTGATCACCCCCTCCTGCAACGCCGCGCCGTAGGTGATCGCCTTGTGGATCGAGCCGGGGTCGACGACGAAGCTGGTCGCCGCGTCCTCGCGGGCGACCGGATCGCTGGGCAGCGGCTTCGCGGCGTCGTAGGTGGGATTGCTGGCCTGCGCCAGCACCGCACCGGAGGGAATCTCGATGATCACGGCCACGCCGGTGCCGCCGCGCTGCTGCGCCATCGCCGTGCTGAGGATCTGCTGCGTCCGGAACTGCAGGTCACGGTTGATGGTGAGGGCCAGCGAGCTACCCGGCTTGGCGGGAGTCGTCCGGCTGAAACCGCCCGGGATCGGTGCGGCGAGGTCACCGAGGCCGGCCTCGTACACCCGCTTGCCGTCCTGCCCGGCGAGCAGGTCGTCGTAGCGGGCCTCCAGCCCTTCCAGCCCGGCCATGTCCTGGCTGGTGAAGCCGATCAGATTGGCCGCCAGGTCACCACCGGGCACGTCCCGGCGCTCGTCACGGTGCACCCCGATCCCCGGCAGCTCCAGCGCCTGCACCCGCTTGGCTGTCGGAATTTCCACGCCCCGGGCCAGGTAGGCGAACGTGGACGCGATGCCGTTCTCCAGCTTGCGAGGCTTCATCTGCTCGACGAGCTTCGACGCCGGGATCCCGAGCAGCGGGGAGAGGGCCTTCGCGGTGGCGGGCGGGTCCTTCACCTTGGTCGGGTCGGCGAACACGTACCGCGCCTCGACGCTACGGGCCAGCGGGGCGCCGGTGCTGTCGTAGATCGCACCCCGCGGCGCGGGCAGCTCGACCGTGCGGGTGCGATCGGCGACGCCGCCCCCGGCGTACGCCGGAGCGTCGACCGCCTGAAGGAAGATCAGCCGGATCCCGATGGTGGCGAACAGCGTCAGGGCGAGCGCGGTGCCCAGCCGCAGCCGCAGCCGCGAGTCGGCCAGCTTCGGTGGCCGCGGTGGCTTGCGGGACGGCCGACGGGCCGCCGGGCGGTCGGTACGGCGCGGCGCGCGCGGTGTGGTCCGGCGGCGCGGCGGCGGCTCGTCGACGCCTGGGCCACGGGGTTTGCGCGGCGCGACGGTGCGCACCACGCCGCCACGTCCGGCGGCCGGGGCGTCGCGCCGACCGGCGCGGGCAGCGGCCCGACCGCCGTCGAGCACCTGCAACGCGGGCCGGAACGGGTCGCCGGAACGGGTGCTGCGCGGTGTACGCCGCTGCTCGGCGCCCCCGCTCCGCGTCGGCGTGCCGCGCTCCTCGCGGACGGTCCGGCCCCTCGGGGTGTACGCCCGAGCGCCGGAAATGCCCCCGATACCCGGCTCGCCGGCGCGCGGCTCCCCGTCGGTGGGGCTGGTGTCACGCGAAGAACCGCGCCGGGTCCCCTTGGGGTCCCGGCGCGGCTCGTCCGACCTTGGTGGCACGGGTCAGCCTCCTGCACCCTGGCTGGTCACCGACGGCTGGCCGGTCGCCGGCTGCGGCACGCCGATGGTCTTGCCGTCCGGCAGCCGGATGTATCCCGGCTCGCCGGCGTCGACCAGGCCCAGCCGCCGCGCCTCGGCGGTCAGGTTGCCCGGCGCCTCGGCATCGGCGATCTGCTTGTCCAACTGCTGCTTCTCCAGGTCCAGTCGAGCCTGCTGCTGCTGCAGCCGCTCCAGCCGGAACGCGTTCTCATTGATCTTGGTGTTGACCGCCAGGATGCCCAGCACCCCACCGACCACCAGCACCACGATCAGCGCCGCGAACGGCGCGCGCGGCACCGATACCGGCGGCGGCGGCGCCACCCGCAGCCGGGGCGGGCGGGCGCTGACGACGCTGGCGGCCTTCTCGGCCGGCCGCAGCGCGGCGGTGCCCTGAGTCGGGAACTCGCGCGCCCCCCGGGCGCGAGTCTCCCCCTGCCGGTTCACTGGATCGATGCGTGGCGTACGGTTCTCCACGCGCGGAGCCCGCTCCGCCGCGGTCCGGCCCCCCGACCGCGGTGTGCGCTGCCCGCCGCCGGTGACGTCCCGGCGGTCGCGCTTGTCAATGTTCATGTCCCCTCCCCCTCAACATCCGTCCCTCTACCGTCCCGATGCCCCCTGACCCCCACGGATCAGGCGGACCCCGTGCCCGGCTGGTGCATTCCCTTCACCCTTCGGCGAGACCGTTCGCGGTCGGTCCGCCCTTGCTCAGTCGCGTTCGGGTCGAGCCGTTCCGCTGCCCGCAGCCGCACCGAGGCGGCGCGCGGGTTCGCAGTGACCTCCACTTCCCCGGCCAGTTCGGCGCCCCGGCTGAGCAGCCGGAACGTCGGACCCGACCCGGGAAGCTCGACCGGGAGGTCGATCGGGCCCTTGTTGCGGACCCGGTCCGCGAGCGCCGCCTTGGTGAGCCGGTCCTCCAGGGAGTGGTAGGACAGGACCACCATGCGACCGCCCACGGTCAGTGCGTCGAGTGCGGACGGCAGCGCTGTCTCCAGCGCTGCCAGCTCTCTGTTTACCTCGATCCGTAAAGCCTGAAACGTTCTCTTTGCCGGGTGCCCACCCGTTCGTCGGGCTGGCGCCGGGATCGAGTCCCGAACCAACTCCGCCAACAGCGCGGACGAGGTGATCCGGGCGCGTTCCCGCTCCCGGATGATCGCCGAGGCGATCCGGCCGGCGAACTTCTCCTCGCCGTAGACCCGCAGCACCCGGGCCAGGTCCGGATGTGCGTAGGTGTTGACCACCTCTTCGGCGGTCACCCCCCGGGTCTGGTCCATCCGCATGTCCAGTGGCGCGTCCTGGGCGTACGCGAACCCGCGGTCGGGCGCGTCCAACTGCAGCGACGAGACACCCAGGTCGAACAGGATCCCGTCGATGCCCGGATAGCCCAGCCGGTCGAGCACATCGGGCAACTCGTCGTAGACGGCGTGCTCCAGATGCACCCGATCGGCGAACCGGGCCAGTCGGACCCGCGCGTGGGCGAGCGCCTCGGTGTCCCGGTCGAGCCCGATCAGGACCGTCTCCGGGTGCGCCTCCAGCACCGCCTCCGCGTGCCCGGCCAGGCCGAGCGTGGCGTCGACGTGGACCGTTCGGCCGCCTCGACCCAGCGCGGGGGCCAGCAGCTCGAGACACCGCTCGAGCAGCACCGGCACGTGCGTGCCGCGCAACTCCCCCATGTTGACCCCCACTGGTTGAAACGTCCGTTCTCGTTCGTGCGCCTGCCGTCGGACGGCGCTGCCGTCGTACTGCCAGATCCCCATCCGCTCCCGCCGGGCACCGGGCTCTCGCCCGATGACTGGATCGTGCGCCTGGCACCGGGGAAGGGATGCCAGGAACTCGAAAGCGGCTGGAGATCTCGCAGTACGTCGGGCGCAGTTCCGCCCTACAGACCGCCGGGCAGCACCCCCTCCTCGATGTCGGCGAAGTCGTCTTCGCTCTCGGCGAGGTAGGTCTCCCAGGCGACCTTGTCCCAGATCTCCACCCGCGTGCTCGCGCCGATGACCACCAGCTCGCGGTCCAACGCGGCGTACGCCCGCAAGTGGGCCGGAATGGTCACCCGACCCTGCTTGTCCGGAACCTCGTCGTGCGCGCTGGCGAAGAAGACCCGGCTGTAGGCCCGGGACGCCTTGTGCGTCATTGGCTGCGCGCGCAACTGCTCCGCGATTCGCTGGAACTCAGGGGTCGGGAAAACGTAGAGACAGCGCTCCTGCCCTTTGGTGACCACGACACCCCCCGCCAGCTCATCCCGAAACTTGGCCGGAAGGAT
Source organism: Micromonospora sp. NPDC005291 (assembly GCF_040607415.1). Taxonomy (NCBI): domain Bacteria; kingdom Bacillati; phylum Actinomycetota; class Actinomycetes; order Micromonosporales; family Micromonosporaceae; genus Micromonospora; species Micromonospora sp. NPDC005291. Next base: position 2,658 of record NZ_JBEXGR010000017.1, on the reverse strand, counting down.
CAACCGGCCCTTTTCGTCCAGGCGCGGAGTGTGGGTGCCGAGAAACACGGCCCTACCCCCCTTGCCCCTGAGCGGCGTTCGCGGCGCCGCTGACCCCCCGGGCCGGTGAGCCCTCCCGGCCTCACCATTGGTCCCCACTCTACTCCACTTCCCTCCACCTGCAACCAGATTCGCCCGCGTGGCGCGCCCGATCGGACGGCAAAACCGCACGTCACAAGGGGTGGAGCGCAGTGGAGGGGCACGGCACCCCTCCGGCGTGGTCCGCTTTCCGACATAGATCGACTCCGTCCGGTGGACGCCCACCCGGCCACCCGCGCGGCCACCACGGCCGAACGGTTCACCGTCGGCGGCGATCTGGAGGGGCGGGCGGTCCGGTAACCTCGCTCGCGTGACGGACGCGAAAATGCCCCTACGGGCCAAGGTGGCCAGCTCCGTGTCACGGACCGCCGCGGCGCTCTCCCGGGCCGCCGGCCGTGGCGACGGTTCGGTGATCGGCGGGTGGATCGGCCTGAAGATCGACCCGGACCTGCTGGCCCACCTGTCGGCCGGGCGTGCGATCGCGCTCGTCTCCGGCACCAACGGCAAGACCACCACCACCCGGTTGACCTCCGCCGCGGTCGGCGTGCTCGGCCGGGTCGCCACCAACTCGTTCGGCGCCAACATGCCCAGCGGGCACACCTCGGCACTGGCCAAGGCCGGCAGCACCCCGTACGCGGTGCTGGAGGTCGACGAGCACTACCTCGCCCAGGTGCTGGAGGCGACCGAGCCGCACGTCGTCGCGCTGCTCAACCTCTCCCGCGACCAGCTCGACCGCGCCAAGGAGGTCGCCATGATGGCGCAGCTCTGGCGCGCGGCACTGGTCCGGCACACCAACGTACGGGTGGTGGCCAACGCCGACGACCCGTTGGTGGTCTGGGCCGCCACCCCTCCGGCTGACCCCGCCCGCGGCATCAACCCGCCGCACGTCACCTGGTTCAGCGCCGGCCAGCGCTGGCACGACGACTCCTGGGTCTGCCCGGAGTGCGGCTCCACCATCCAGCGCTCCGGGGACCAGTGGTGGTGCACCGGCTGTCCGCTGCGCCGACCGGAGCCGCAGTGGGTCGTCGAGGACGAGGGGGTGCTCGACCCCACCGGCGCCTGGCACAAGGTCTCCCTCCAGCTGCCCGGCAAGGTCAACCTCGGCAACGCGGCGACCGCCTTGGCCGTGGCCGCGGAGTTCGGGGTTCGGCCGGTCGACGCGGTGTCGCGCCTGGGCATCGTCACCTCGGTCGCCGGCCGCTACGCGCAGGTCGACAAGGACGGGCGCAACATCCGGCTGCTGCTGGCCAAGAACCCGGCCAGTTGGCTGGAGGCCTTCGACATGGCCGATGACGCGCCGACCCTGCTCTCCATCAACGCGCGCGACCCCGACGGTCTCGACACCTCCTGGCTCTTCGACGTCGACTTCGCACCGCTCCGCGGCCGGCAGGTGCTGATCACCGGCGACCGGGCGTACGACCTGGCGGTCCGACTGGACATCAACGACGTGCCGTTCCAGCACGTACGCACGTTCGACGACGCGATCCGGTCGGTCCCGCCCGGGCGGCTGGAGGTCATCGCGAACTACACCGCGTTCCAGGACATCCGAGGGGAGTTGGACCGTGTCATCTGAGAGTCTGCGCATCGTCTGGATCTACCCCGACCTGCTCTCCACCTATGGCGACCGGGGCAACGCGCTGATCCTCGCCCGGCGGGCCCGCCAGCGCGGCATGCCGGTCGAGGTCGTGGAGGTCCGCTCCGACCAGCGGCTGCCCGCGACCGCCGACATCTACCTGGTCGGCGGCGGCGAGGACGGCCCGCAGGCGTTGGGCGCGCAGCGGCTGCTCGCCGACGGTGGTCTGCACCGGGCGGTCGCCCAGGGTTCGGTGGTGTTCGGCGTCTGCGCCGGCTACCAACTGCTCGGCACCTCCTTCTTCGCCAAGGGCGTGCAGTGCCGAGGCCTGGAGCTGCTGGACCTGCAGTCCGACCGGGGCGAGAGCCGGGCTGTCGGCGAGCTGGCCGGCGAGATCGACCCCCGGCTGGGTCTGCCCCCGCTGACCGGCTTCGAGAACCACGGCGGCCGCACCCACCTCGGCCCGGAGGTCTCCCCGCTGGCTCGGATCACCGCAGGCGTGGGCAACGACGGTGCCACCGAGGGCGCGTGGCGCGGCAAGCTGTTGGGCACCTACTCGCACGGCCCGGCGCTGGCCCGCAATCCGGCCCTGGCCGACCTGCTGCTGCGCTGGGCCACCGGGGCGCACCAGCTCCCACCGCTGGACGACACCTGGTCCGACCGGCTCCGCAACGAGCGCCGCTCCGCAGTGGCCGCCGCCCGGGCATGATCCGTGCCGTCCGGCGGCTGCTCCGGCAGCCGTCGGCCGCCCGGTTCGCCCTGCTCGTGCTGCTGATCGGCTCCTGCGGGCTGCTGCTGCTCCTGGTGCCCCGGCCGGATCCGGCGCAGCTGCCGCTGCTGGCCGACCGGCTGGGCGACCTCGCCCCGGTGGCGGCGGTCCTCGGCGGCGCGCTGCTGCTGGTCGTGCTGGTCCCCCGGACCTTCATCACACTCGCCGCGGGTGCCATCTTCGGCCCTCTGGAGGGTGCCGCGTACGCCCTGGGCGCCGCACTGGTGGCGGCGGCGAT
>NZ_JBEXGR010000016.1:0-170046 GCF_040607415.1 Micromonospora sp. NPDC005291 | reverse complement strand
ACACCACCGGCGAACGCGAGACCCGCAACAGACAGCACGCTCTTACGAATGATCGTGTTCATGAGGGTTAGCTCCTTCGGGGGTAAGGACACCCAACCCGCCAAACAGGGGAACGGCGTGCGGGGTGTGAGCACCTCGTCCGGGCGCATCAGAAATCAAGGGGAAAAGTCTTGGGGGGTCGGCGGCCTACGGGCGCAGGGCTCGTGGCGCCGGGTCCAGGTGTAACGACCGGGGGGCCGGGGTCATTCCGGGGGTGGCCCATCCATCGGCACCCTCGTGGAGGCGGTGGCCGGACGGTCGTTCGTGGGGACTGTAACGACCGGGCGGGGTCGAGCATTCCAACCCCGGGTCGGCGTTCCAACCCTGAGGCGCGGGGTGGCGGGCCGGTGGTACTGCGATCGTCAGGGTATGTAACGACCCCGGGCCCGCCATGATTCCAGGCCACGGGTGCGACCGGTCACAAGCCAGAGGCGGCCGGGACCGGACAAACCACCCAGACAACCCAACGGGCGGTGCCTCAGACACCCACCACGGGCATGATCCACTCCATATCGCCGATGTCGGGGCATCACACGCCCCGGACACCCCCACCTCGCCGACGTCGTGTCGATCATGAACCAGCCAGCCACGCCAGCGGGGCCATAAGCGGACAAAAGACCCCCGGCGGGATTCGAGTCACCCTACGTGCGGGTGATCCATCGCGGCTAGCGCTCGTCGGGGGCCCACGAGCCGCTTCGGTAGAGGGTGCCGCGACCGGCCGGGTCGGGCATACCGTCCAAGGGGCCCGACTCAGGGCTGGGGGGTTCGGGGGCGCGGGCGGCACGTCGGGCTCGCAGCACGCGAGACCCGACGAACCAGGCGACCCCGGCCACGCAGACCACGATCACCACTTTCTGGAGTGTGGCGACGTACCCCTCGACGAGGTGCCAGTTGTCGCCGAGCAGGTAGCCGGCGAGCACGAACGTGGTGTTCCAGATCAGGCTGCCCAGCGTGGTGTAGAGCAGGAACGTGCGCACCGGCATGCGCTCCACCCCGGCTGGGATGGAGATCAGGCTCCGGAAGATCGGGATCATCCGGCCGAAGAAGACGGCCTTCACGCCGTGCCGGAGGAACCACGCCTCGGTCCGGTCCACGTCGCTGAGCTTCACGAGCGGAAGCCGGGCCACGATGGCGCGCATCCGGTCGCGGCCCAGTGACGCGCCGATCAGGTAGAGCGCCAGCGCACCCACCACCGAGCCCAGCGTGGTCCAGAAGATCGCACCCAACAAACTCATCCGGCCCTGCGCGGCGACGAACCCGGCCAGCGGCAGGATCACCTCGCTGGGGATCGGCGGAAACAGGTTCTCCAGCGCCACCGCCAGGCCGGCACCCGGCCCGCCGAGCCGTTCCACCAGGTCGCTGACGTAGCCGACGATGCCATCCTGGGGCGGTTCGGCCGCAGCGGTGGGGGTTCCGGTGGCGAGCACGGCGTGGGACGTTCGAATCATGCGCACACCGTACGAAGTGATCCTGAGAGAAGACCATCCGGCCGCGCAGGTCGACCACACCCGCAGCCCGCTGCGGCTCGCGGTGGCGCAGCCGCCGTGCGTACCCCTGGAGGTCGCGGAGAACGCGCGGGCGCACGCCGACGCGGTCCGCGCGGCGCGTGCCCGGGTGGTGGTCTTTCCGGAGCTGTCATTGACGGGGTACGAGTTGGAAGCCCCGGTCGTGCCGATCGATGACGCCCGGTTGGCACCGCTGGTCGAGGCGTGTGCCGAGACGGGCGCGTTGGCGCTGGCCGGCGCGCCGGTCGCCGGTGAGCACATCGCCACGCTGGCGGTGACCGGCGATGGTGTGACGGTGGCGTACCGGAAGATGTGGCTGGGCGACGCGGAGGCCCGCCGGTTCCGACCGGGCGGGACCCCGGCGGTGCTCGATGTGGACGGATGGCGGGTCGGCCTGGCGATCTGCAAGGACACCGGCGTCGCCGCGCACGCGACGCGGACCGCCGCACTGGGGATCGACGTGTACGTGGCGGGCGTGCTGGAGTCGGCACGCGACGCCGCCGTGACGGACGGCCGGGCACAGCGGATCGCCACGACGCACCGGGTCTGGGTGGCGATGGCGAGCTTCGCCGGGTCGACCGGTGGCGGTTACACCGAGGCGGCCGGGCGGTCCGCCATCTGGTCGCCCGAGGGTGACGTCTTCGCCCAGGCGGGCACCGAGCCGGGCGACCTGACCCGAGCCCGCATCAGCTGACGGCTCCGGCCAAGGTCGCGGCGGTGCGTCATCTCCTTCGGCTGAGCAGGTCGGCCGCCATCCGCGATGAGCTGTGGTTGGGCTCGACTCCTTCGACCAGGAGCACCTCGCCGGCGAGGTGCCTTGTCCGCAGGGGCTTGATCTCCTGGTAGGTGCTGGAGTCGTACCAGGCGCGGGCCTTGATCATGTCGGGAAACTCAATGATCACCAGATCGCCCGACCAGTCGCCTTCCAGTACCTCCGTGGTGCCGCCGTGGACGATGAACCGGCCGCCGAAGGGGACGAGGGTGGCGTCGATCCGCTCCAGGTATTCCAGCACGTCGTCGTGAATGGGTGCTCTGGGAAGGTGAGCGAGCCCGTACGCCGTCATGATGCTCCGTTCGTCAGGGTCGGTCGGGTCTCGGGGTGGTTACGCCGTTGGGACGCGGTCAAGGAAACCCAGGACCTGGGTCAACCGTCCGTCCTCGTCGGTCATCGCGACGTCGAAGCCTACGATCGGCGCCTCGACGTCGTCCGGCCCGAGCTCCCAGGTGAAACGGACCTGGTTGTGGTGACCGTCGACCGGTCCGGCCAACCGGAACGTCATGCCGGGAAACTGGTTCCGCACCGCGGCGATCGTCGCGTCGATCGCCTCCGGGCCCTCGGCGACCGTCAGTGGGTCGACGTAGCGGCCCTCGGCGGCCCACAGGTTGTTGATGCCCTGGCGCCGCCGCACCGGGTCGCTCTCGTTCCACAGTGCGATGTACCGCTCGGCCAGTTCGTCAAAGCTCGTAGCCATGGATCTCTCCTTGTCCGCTGAGGCGTTGGCGCCTCTGGAACAAATGATCTCGGCATCCTTGCGCGCTGTCGATTACGTCGCAGGTAATGACCGGTTCGCTCAGCTCGACCTGTCGATCGAGGCGGGTGTGTCGGCCCGGCCTCTGAGGTTCGTGGAGCGGTGGCACTCGGGGGATGTCGTATGCCTCAGGCAGGATCGGCGCCATGGACGCACCTCCTTCCCGACTGTCCGTTGTCACCCTGGGCACACGCGACATGGGCCTGCTGCGATCGTTCTACCGGTCGTTGGGCTGGCCCGAGTCGCCGGGCAGCGACGACGGCTGGTCCGCGTTCCTGCTCGGCGGCGTTCTGCTGGCGCTCTTTCCGCTGCCGGAGTTGGCCGCTGAGGCGGCGCCCGGCGTGCCGGACCCTGCCGGTGGCTGGTCCGGCGTCACCCTCGCCTGCAACGTCGACACCCCGCAGGAGGTCGACGTGGCCTTCGCCGCGGCGGTCGCGGCGGGCGCGACCGTGGTGGCCGAGCCAACCGACCGGTCGTGGGGTGGGCGCTCGGGCTACATCGCCGATCCCGAGGGCAACCGCTGGGAGTTCGCGTGGGCGGGCACGGCCCGCTTTGACGAGCGCGGTGCCCTGATTTCCTTCGGTTGAGTGCCGTCGCGGTGGTTGCCCCTGGTCGCTGACCTTGGAATCCTTTGGCCATGACTTCTTTCCCGGCGACCTTCGCCATCGACGTCATCGGTGAAGCCGCGAAGGTGCAGTGCGAGGCGTTCATCGACGAGCACCGCAGCGCGCTCAACGGCTACCTGGACGGGCTGACCGAGGAGCAGGCGCGCCGGTCGTTGGTGCCCAGCCGGACAACGCTGCTGGGTCTGTTGAAGCACGCCACGTTCGTCGAGAAGGTGTGGTTCGACGAGGCCGTCTCCTGCCGGTCCCGTTCGGAGATCGGCATCCCGGGGACGCCGGACGAGTCGTTCATCGTCGACGACGGCGACACGATCGCCAGTGTCCAGCGGGAACACCGCGAGGCGTGTGCGGCATCGCGCCGCGCGACGGCCTCCCTGGGGCTGGACGACGTGCTGCGCGGCAACCGGCGAGGCCCGCTGCCGCTGCGCTGGGTCTATCTCCACATGCTGCGCGAGCTGGCTCAGCACTGCGGCCACGCGGAGATCCTGCGCGAGCAACTCGTGGCCGCCGAATAGCATCGCCGCATGCCCGAGTTGGTCGCGCCCACCGTCGCCTGTACACCGCCTGGCTGGCGGCGCACGACGAGTGGGGCAGCATCCTGGAGGACATTCGGGACACCGACCTTGGCCCGGCACGGCGGTACTGGATCACGCTTTAGCCCACCGGCCGGTGTCGCCGAAACGACGTAGCGTCCAACGGGCCGGCGGCCAACCGCCGGGGTCGTGGTCAGTGGTCCATTCGGTGATCGAGGCCGGGGGCACGTCCAGGTCGAACGCCCGAAAGATCGGCTGCGCGGCGAGCGCGTGGAACGCGCCCTCGACGGTCTCGCTGTGGCCGACCAGGACCACGGTGGCGCCTCGGTGCCGGTGCGCGATCTCCATGATCGCGCGGCTGACGCGGACCACCAGTTCGGCCCAGCTCTCGTTGCCCTCCTCGAAGGGCCGGAACACTCCCCCACCGGTCACCGCGTGTTCCGTGCGGAAGCGGGTGGTCGGCAGGCCGTCGGCGTACGGAGGTGTGTGCCAGGTGCACAGGCCACAGTCGGCCACGGGTCGTACGCCAAACGCCGCGCCGATCGGTTGCGCGGTCTCGACAGCCCTGCGCAGCACGGACGAGTAGACCGCCACCGGTCTGTCGGCCGCAACGTCACCGGTCAGTCGATTGGCCAGATCGTGTGCCTGCTCGTGGCCGAGGGCGGTGAGGCCCTGACAACCACGTGGCCCACCCACGATTCCTTCGAGCTGGTGGAGCGACTCGCCATGTCGCACGAAGATCAGACGTGTCCGCATCGGGACATCATGCCAGCGGCATCGACGGGGATATCAGTCGTCCGTACGGCTGGTGGAGAAGCTGCTCGCCTGAGAGAGCAGAGCGTCGAGCTGGGCACCCGTCCGCGCTGGTAGCCGGTCGCGCTGCACCAGCTCGGCGATGCGTTCCCGCAGGTCGGCGACGTTCTTGGCCCGATCCCTGGTGCGGCGGTTCAGGTCAGCGAGGTCGTCGCGCAGATCTTCGGCGGTCTTTCGGTCGACGGTGCCGCGGGCGACCGCCGCGGTGAGGACGGCGTCGAACTCGCTGGTCACCTCCCGGAGGCTGACCGGCACCTGCTGCCCAATGGTCGGAGGCGCGGTGCTGTTGCCAGGTGACGGCGAGGACGGTGCCGCCGGCGTCGGTGATTGCGTCGTGGGTGCGGGCGCCGGAGCGGATGTCGATGGCGGGGCGGCGAGCTGAGGCGATTCGGGTGCGCCCGGCGTGCCGAGGTAGCCCTGGTTGAGCAGTGCGCCGAGGCCGACAAGCACGGCGAGACCGGCCGCGACCAGCACGGCGAGGGGCCGGCGCGACCGGCGGTTGACCGGCACGGCGGCAACGGGGACGGGGCGTGCCGCCGAGCGGTCGATCAGGGTGGGAGGGTGGGCCGCCGGCAGGATGCGCAGCAGCTCGGTGGGCGGCTCGACCGGCTGGCCGGCGCCGAAGCGGCGGGCCAGGTGCGCGGCGCTCGGCCGGTCGGCCGGGTTGGCGGCCAGGCAGGCGACGGTCAGCTCGGCGATGTCGGCGGGTAGGCCGGGCACCCGCAGCGGCGGCACCGGGATGCCGCGCCGGTGCACCTCCAGAGCGTCCTCCCAGCTCTGCACCGGCAGCGGTGCCTGCCCGGTGAGGGTGCGGTAGAGCAGCGCGCCCAGGGCGTACACGTCGCTGGCCGGATCGGGCGGGCCTGCGGCAAGGCGTTCCGGGGCGAAGTAGGCGGGCGTGCCCATCAACGGCTCACCGGATTGACTGTCGAGCCCGCCGAGCGCGGCGATGCCGAAGTCGAGCACCTTGGCGCCGGTGTCGGTCAGCATGACGTTGCCCGGCTTGACGTCGCGGTGCACGACGCCGATGCGGTGCGCGGCGGCCAGTGCGGCCGCGATCTGCCCGGCCACCCGGACCGCCTCCGGCCAGGGCAGCGGCCCGGAGCGCAGCCGGTCGGCCAGGTTGTGACCCTCGACCAGCTCCATCACCAGGTACGGCACCACGACGCCGCCGGCCAGGGTCGCCTCGGCATAGTCGTACACCTGGGTCACGTGCGGGTGGGCCAGCCGGGCGGCCGCGCGGGCCTCGCGTCGGATGGTGGCCCGCAGGTGCGGGTCGGCGGCGAGCTGCCCGGCGAGCACCTTGACGGCGACCGGCCGGCCGAGGACCTCGTCGTCGGCGCGCCACACCTCGGACATGCCGCCGAGACCGATCCGCTCGTGCAGTACGTAGCGGTCGTGGAGACGGAGAGTGGGCGTGAACGGCGACATGGCTTCACCAGTCTGCCTGGCCTCGTCCCACTCGACCACCCGCAGCGCCCGGTCCTTACCGGCTCATCCCCTGCGTACCGAAATGGCCGGTAGCGCGGGGGACACCGGGCCTCGCGGGCCGGTCAGGAGCAATGGGCGGCCGGCAGCGGTCGCGGCTGGATCCGGTCGGCGAGCCGGCGCAGGGCGCCAGCGGTGGCCTGCCGGGTCGGGGCGAGCAGCGCGCGGTGGGTCCGTTCGGCCTGGACCGGGGCGTCCGGTCGGGCCGAGTTGACGTGCCGGTTCATCGCGTCGAGAGCGGTGACGTACCCGGTTGGGAATTCCATGGTCAACTCCTTGGGACAGGTCCGGTGGAGGCCCGGACGACGAGTGCGGTGGGCAGCAGCACATGACCGGCCGCAGCATTCACAGGTGGGTCGAGCAGCAGCTCGGCGGCGATCCGGCCCTTCTCTTCGGCCGGTTGCCGGACGGTGGTGAGATTGGCCGCAGCGGCCTCGGGGATGTCATCGAAGCCGGTCACCGAGACCGGCGGGAGCTTGCCGGGCGACCGGCGGGCCAGCGCGTCGAGCACCCCGAGGGCGAGGACGTCGGAGCCCGCCAGCACGGCGGTCGGCGGCGTGGGCCGGTCGAACAGCCCGGCGACGGCCTCGGCCCCGGCCGCCCGACTGTTGCCCGCGGCGTTGACCAGGGTCAGCTCGGCCCAGTCGACGCCGACTTCGGCGAACGCGTCGGCGAACCCGGCGAGCCGGTCGCGGGTGGTGGGGTGCGCCACCTGGTCGATCCCGGGAAGGGCCAGGGGGCCGGCTGGCGCGTCGGGCAGCACCGCGTCGGCGAGCAGTGCCACCCGGCGGTGACCGAGGCCGGCGACGTGCGCCGCGACGCTGTGGGCTGCCGCACGCTCGTCGATGCCGACGAACCGGTCGTCGAGACCGGCGTCGTCGCGGACGGCGGTGGTGACAAATGGCAGCCCACGCTCCCGGATCACCTCCACCGCCCAGCTCTCGTCGGCGGCGCAGTAGACGCAGAACCCGTCGACGGCGGCGTTCTCCACCGCCCGCCGGGCGTCGGTCTGGGCCGGCGGCAGCGGCACCAGCAACATGCTGGTGCCGTGCCGCTCGGCGGCGCCGGCGACCCCGGCCAGGAAGCGGACCGCGAAGGGGTCGGTGAAGGCGTACGACATCTGCGAGGTGAACAGCACCCCGATGGAGCCGACGAAGCCGCGCCGCAGGGAGCGGGCGGTGGGATTGGGACCCGGGTAGCCGAGCTGGCGGGCCGCGTCGAGGATTCGCGTCCGCAACGCGGCGGAGAGCTGGTCCGGACGGCTGTAGGCGTTCGACACGGTGCTGCGGGAGACACCGACGGCGTCCGCGACGGCTTGCAGTGTTGGCTTCACCCGGCACCTCTCTGTATCGATCTAGACTGGATCGATACAGAGACTAGCGCGACGAGTCGGCGTCGGTCAATACGAACGTCCGAACCTTCAGGGCACCAGCACCAGACGGCCCCGCAGGCCCCCGGCGGCCACCCGCTCGTGCGCCGCCGCCACCTCGGTCATCGGCAGCCGCTCGGCCAACCGCAGGCTGAGCTGCCCGCCGTCGACCAGCGCGGACAACTCGGTCAGCTGGCCGCCGTCGGCGCAGACCTCCTGAACGACGACCCGGGTGGCCCGCAACGGTGGCGGGGCGAACGGCGCCACCAGCGCGACAAAGGTTCCCCCACCCCGCAACGCCTCGTGCGCGGCGACGCCGATGACCGCCGCGTCGATCACCGCATCCACCCCGCCAGGAACCATCGTGCGCACCGCCGCGCCCAGCCGGTCGGTACGCGGCACGAACCAGTCCGCGCCCAGCCCACGCACCAACTCCTCGTCCCGCGGGTCGGCCACCCCGACGGTCCGGACACCGCGCAGCGCCGCCAGTTCGAGCAGCAGACCACCCACCCCACCGGCCGCCCCCGTGACCAGCAGCGTCCGCCCGGCGTCCAGACCGGCGAGGGCGAGCGAACGGACAGCCGTGAGACCGATCAGCGGGAGCGTCGCCGCCAACTCCGGGGCGACCGTACGCGGAGCCGGTGCCACAGCGCCCTCGTCCAGTACCACCCACTCGGCCTGTGCGCCCGGTGCGGAGAGCAGGTCGCGTAGCCCGATCACCTCATCACCGACCGCGAACCGCCGGATCCCCGGCCCGACCGCATCCACCTCCCCCGCGACGTCCCACCCGAGCGCCACGACGGGCAGCGGCGGCAGCAGGCCGGCCGCGCTCAACGCGCCGCTGCGGGTGGACAGGTCGATCCGGTTGACGGCAGCGGCGGCGACCCGCACCCGCAGCTGCGCGAATCCCGGCTCCGGCCGGGGCATCTCGGCGATCTCCAGGACCTCGGGGCCGCCGAACCGGCGAACGATCACAGCTCTCATGCCGACGACGCTAGGAGCGCTAGTCTCCGGCGGGAAGGAGGCACCTTCGGGTGCCCTGGGAACCCGGGAGGTACACAATGGCCACCATGACCGCCGGCGAGCGCCGCGAGCAGGAACGGCGCCGGTACAACGCGTTCCTCGCCGAGTGCCCGGGCCACGAACTGCTGGCGACGCTCAGCGACAAGTGGCTGACCCTGGTGGTGAGCGCACTGGCCGACGGGCCGCTGCGGCACAACGAACTGGCCCGTACCGTCGCCGGGGCCAGCCAGAAGATGCTCACCCAGACGCTGCGCAAGCTGGAGCGCGACGGCCTGGTGAGCCGGTCGGTGACCGCGGGCGTGCCGGCCCGGGTCGACTACCGGTTGACGCCGCTGGCCGAGAGCCTGCTGCCGGTGCAGCGGGCCATCAAGGCGTGGGCCGAGACGCACATCGCCGAGGTGCACGAGGCGCGCGAACGGTACGACGCGTCGGGCTCCTGACGTGGGCCGGGACGACCTCAGGGCAGGCGGGCGACCCCGCCGTACATGCTCACCTCGACCACCGAGGGACGCGGCTGCGGTTCGCTCTCGGCCCGCCACTCGGCGACCGAGGTGATGCCCGGCTCGACCACGTCCAGCCCCGTGAAGAAGCCGGTGAACTCGGCCCGCGTGCGCAGGTTGATCAGCCCGTGCGGGCCGCCACCCTTGGCCGCCACCTTGGCCTGCTCGGCGATCTCCGGCGGAAGATACTCGTGGGTGGCGTGCGAGGCGGCCAGGTAGCTGCCGGCCGGCAGCGCATCGAGCAGCCGCCGCACCAGCGCGTACGGGTCGTCGGTGTCGGGCACGAAGTGCAGGACCGCCACCAGCATGAGCCCGACCGGCTGCGACAGGTCGATCGCGCGCTGCAACTCCGGGTGGGCGAGGATCCGCCCCGGGTCGCGCAGGTCGGCGTCGATGTAGGCGGTGGCGCCCTCTGGCGAGCTGGTCAGCAACGCGCGGGCGTGGGCGAGCACGATCGGGTCGTTGTCCACGTAGACCACACGTGACTCCGGCGCGACAGCCTGGGCGACCTCGTGGGTGTTGCTGGCGGTCGGGATGCCGGTGCCGATGTCGAGGAACTGCCGGATGCCGGCCTCGCGGGCCAGGTACCCCACCGCGCGCTGCAGGAAGCGACGGTTCTCCAGGGCGGAGATGCGGATGGTCGGGAAGGCGGCTGCCATCACGTCGCCGGACTCCCGGTCGGCCTGGAAGTTGTCCTTGCCGCCGAGCCAGTAGTTGTAGCGGCGGGCGGGGTGGGCCACCGTGGTGTCGATGCGGTCGCTCGGTGAGCCGCCCGTCGTACCGTGAGTGTCGGTGCTCAAGGCTGCCTCCATGACTCTGTGTGCGCCCAGCCGGTCGCGTCCGTCCACTGTGACCGGTGTAGACCATGCTAATGCCAACCCGGGTACGCTCGCCGCCCCAGTTGGCGATCACACTGCGTAGACGTCCTCCAGCAGCTTGCCGAGGATCTCCGGGGTGCGCTCCGGCGGCTCGGCCTCGACGCAGAGCCGTTCCATCGCCACGGCGTAGTAGTCGAGGTCATCGCGCTTGTCCAGGTAGATGGCGCTGGTGAGCTGTTCGATGTAGACGATGTCGGGCAGCTCCTGGTCACCGAAGCGCAGGATGGTGAACGCGCCACCGGCGGCCGCGTGGCCACCGGCGGCGAACGGAATGACCTGAAGTCGGATGTTGGGCCACGTGGTCGCCTCGATGAGCGTCGCAAGCTGGCCGCGCATCACCTCGGCACCGCCGATCGGGCGGCGCAGCGCCGCTTCGTCCACCACGGCCCAGAGCTGCGGCGGGTCGTCCCGGCGGAACAACTGCTGGCGCTGCATCCGCAGCGCCACCCGGCGATCGATCTCGGCCGCACCGGCCGTCCCGTGCCCGAGCAGGACGACCGCGCGGGCGTACTCGCGGGTCTGCAACAGGCCCGGTACGAATTGCACCTCGTAGCTGCGGATCAGCGCGGCCGCCGCCTCCAGGCCCAGGTAGGACTGGAACCAGGTGGGCAGAACGTCGCCGTAGCGGTGCCACCAGCCGGGGCTGTTGGCGTCGCGGGCGAGCTTGAGCAGCGCCTCGCGCTCCTGCCCGTCGGTGACTCCGTAGAGGGTGAGCAGATCGGACACATCGCGTTCCTTGAAGCCGACCCGACCCAGCTCCATCCGGCTGATCTTCGACTCGGAGGACCGGATCTCCCAGCCGGCACCTTCGCGGGTCACCCCGCTGGATTCCCGCAGCCGGCGCAGTTGCGCACCGAGCAGTATGCGCAGCACCGTTGGCCCGGTTGTCGGGCCGCCCTCGGCGGGAACCATCGTCACGTGCGGACCTCCGGATACCGACCACATGGTCGGGCACCCAGCCCGGCCGACGTGTAAGCATGCCATGGACCGACAGTGAGGTGAACTCCTCCGGACCGGTGAATCAGTCCCGTCGCCGGGACGGCCCGCGGGAGCGGTCAGTTGATCAGGTCATCGAAGTCGCCGTCGCGGGCGCCGAGCACGAACGCGGCGATCTCGTCCACTGTGTAGATCAGCGCTGGGCCCTCGGGATGTCGCGAGTTGCGGACCGCGATGCCGGCTCCCCCGGGCAGTTCGGCGAGTTCGACGCAGTTGCCGCTGGGGTTGCTGCGGCGACTCTTCTGCCAGCTCAGCGGTGGCAACTGATGGATCGGAACGCCATTGGGTGGCTGCTGCATGAGAGGCGTCTTTCTGCTCACGAGCCCGCCGGTGCCCGTGGGAGGAGCGGTGACGGCGAGGGTGCGGTATCGACATCGGACTGTTCTGCACGTGCATCTGCTATTGCATCTGCACCGGACGGCGAGCATGATAACGCACGTGAACGGTGCTTATCCGTTCACTTTGAGTTACCCCGATTGGGGCAACCAGCAGGGAAAACTGGGCCCGACGCGGCACGCGCGCCGCGTCGACCGGCGACTGGAGGCGGTCGCGGCGATGGGAGGTCTCGTGCCGGATCCGATGAGTGTCGCCTCCGGCATCTGTGCGGCGGGAGCGCTGCTGTCCTCCTGGCAACTGCGTCGACGGGCGCTGCAGGCCGAGTCCGAGATCGCGCACCTCCAAGCCGAACTCGCCGCCGAACGGCACGCCGCCAGCCATGACCCGCTCACCGGGCTGCCCAACCGGCGCGCCTTCTACCGCCTCGCGGCCACCCTGCTCACCGACGCGGCCGGCCAGCCGTTGATCGCCATCGTGCTCGACCTCGACGACTTCAAGCAGATCAACGACCGGTACGGGCACGCCGCCGGCGACCAGGTGCTGATCAGCGTCGCCGACAGGCTGGCGGGCTTCGCCGGGGACAACCTCGTCGCCCGCCTCGGCGGTGACGAGTTCGCCGGTCTGCTCGCCAGCCCGACCATCGACCGGCGCTGGATCGATCACGCCACCCGACGGCTCAGCGAGACCGTCGCCGCACCGATCCGGCTGAGTGGGTGCAGCGTCCGGGTGACAGCCTCCGTCGGGCTCGCGCCGGTGACCGGCCCGGCCCAGCTCAACGACGCGCTCAGCCGCGCCGACGCGGCGATGTACCAGGCGAAGAGCCTCTCCGGCCCCCGGTCGCCCCGGCAGCTCATCGACAGCGTCCGCTTGGCGGAGTGCTGACCGACCGTCAACCCGCCGAGTGAGAGCGGTTCTCGGCGCGGGGTTAAGCCGGTCTGCTGTCACGTCGCTTTCAACCCTTTGGTTAATAAACCGGCGGGTTTGCTATAAACCCCAGCTGGCTCGCGTCAAGCCGTTCGCCGAAACCGGCCGAGCTGGGCGTGATTCGGGCCGGTGCCCGGGTATGGGGTGGTGGTCACCCCGACTCGACAGTCGAGAGGAAACCGACGTGGCGAGCATCCGTGCCCTCGTACTCAACTGCACTCTGAAGCCGTCGCCGGCCCCGTCCAGTTGCGACCAGCTCGGCCGGGAGGTGCTGGCCGAACTCGCCCGGCAGGGCGTGGACGGCGAGCTCATCCGGGTGGTCGACCACGACGTGCGCTTCGGGGTGTCGACGGACGAGGGCAACGGCGACGGTTGGCCCGCGATCCGCGCCAAGGTCCTGGCGGCCCAGGTGCTCATCATCGCCACACCCATCTGGCTCGGTCAGCCGTCCAGTGTGTGCAAGATGGTCCTCGAACGCCTCGACGCCGAACTCTCCGAGACCGACGCCGAGGGCCGGCTCCTCACCTACGGCAAGGTGGCCGGCGTCGCGGTCGTCGGCAACGAGGACGGCGCCCACCACACCATCGGCCAGGTGCAGCAGGCGCTCAACGAGGTCGGCTTCAGCTGCGCCGCAGCCGGCGCGACCTACTGGGTCGGCGAGGCTCTGCACAAGGTGGACTATCGCGACGCCGGGCCCAAGCCCGACACCACCGGTCGCACCACGAAAGCGCTGGCGCTCAACAGCGCCCACCTGGCCCGACTGCTCGCCGAGCAGCCGTACCCCCCGCCGGAGGCACAGGACGCCGCCGTCAGCCCGAGCCGAGAGTCGGCCTGACCGTCAAGGTCACGCCGGGCCGGCGGACGCCGCCCGACTACCCGGTTACGGTACGAGGGGCCGATGCTCACCCGGTCTGTCGAACACCACCACAGGCGGACCACACCCCGCTGCTCGGCCTGTCGAGCTGCCCCATACATGGGGCGGGGCCTGAGCCCGCCACTTCGGCCGCCATGTGCCCATCCAAGGGACGGCCCAAGCCCGCGCTTCGGCGCCAGCGCCCCATCCAGAACAAGGGCCCAGTCCGCCCGCCATGTGCCCTCCATGGAACGGCCCAACGTCCACCGGCTTCGGCGCCATGTGCCCACTGAAGGAACGGCCCAACGTCCACCGGCTTCGGCGCCATGTGCCCACTTAAGGAACGGCCCAACGCCCACCGGCTTCGGCGCCATGTGCCCACTTAAGGAACGGCCCAACGCCCACCTGCTTCGGCCCCATATGTGCCCTATCCATCGAGGGCCGGAGCCCTCGCCCACTCGGCCGCCGTGTGCCCCCTCTATGGGAGGCGCTCAACCCCCGCCCGCGCCGGCCGCACAAGTGCCCCACCTATGGGGCAGCTCGACAGCGACGTACCGGGGTACCTTGACCAGCGCGTTTCTGGGCGCCCCGACAGGCGCGCTCTCAAGGCACTCGGACAGTCGCGTTCTCTCAAGGCACCCGCACAGGCGCTATTTCGGGGCAGGCCGCGAGAAGCACCTGTCGGGGGCAGGCCGAGAGGCGCGCGGTCAGCGCCAGCCGTAGCCGGCGCGCAGCGCCTGCCCGACCCGGTCGAACCGGGGGCGGTCCAGCACGGCGCCCTCGCGGCGGATGCTGTCCTCGCGCATGGTGAGCACCCGGTCCAGCCGGACCCAGCTCGGCCGGTTGTCCCGGTCCCACTCGCCGGGCCCGAGAGCGAACCAGTGCCGCTGCCCGTCCCGCTCGCTCTGGCTGGACAGCATCAGCCCGAACAGCGTGCGGCTGTGCCGTCCGACGACCAGCACCGGACGGTCCTTGCCCTGCCGAGGGTCGTCCTCGTACGGCACCCAGGTCCAGACGATTTCCCCGGGGTCGGCCTGGCCGTCCCGCTCCGGGGCGTAGGTCAGCTCCCGCCGCTGCAACGCGTTCACCTGGCGGGGGCGGGCCACCCGCGCGGGGGCCGGCCCGGAACGCCGGGGCGACGGGAGCACCGCGCCCACTCGGGAGATGCGTTGCGCTACGTTCCTCAACAGACCAGCCACGGCCGGCAGCCTACCGGCCCCTGCGCGGGCCGCCGGAGTCGGCGGCGCTCCGGCAGACTGGCCCGATGAGTGAGCTGCCCGACGACCTGCCGATCCTGGAGCGGCGCGCGGTGCGCGTGGTGGTCCGTGACGACACCGACCGGGTGCTGCTGTTCCACACCCGCGACCCGGACCATCCCCGGCTGGGCACCTGGTGGGAGCTGCCCGGCGGCGGCATGGACCCCGGCGAGACGTACCGCGACACGGCGGTGCGGGAACTACGCGAGGAAACGGGCATCGCCGTGACCCCCGACCAGGTGGGTGCACCGACCTGGCGACGGCGGGCGAGCTTTCTGCACCGCCAGCTGCGCCACGTCCAGGACGAGGTGATCGTCGCCGTGCGGCTGGCCGGCCCCGGACCGGACGTGGATGAGGCGGACCGGCTCGACTACGAGCGGGAGGATTACTTCGGCTTCCGCTGGTGGCCGCTGCCGGAGGTGGTGGCCAGTCGGGAACGGTTCTACCCCGGGCAGCTCCCCCAACTGATCACGCCCTTTCTCGCCGGCACGGCTATCGACGAGCCGTTCGAGCTGTGGTCGTGAGCGAGGCCGGTGAGGATGCCGGACCGGACGGCGGCGGGCAGAGTGGGGGCATGACGACCGACCTGCACGGGCCGCTCCGGGCGTACGCCGAGCGGTTGCACGCCACGATCGGCGACCGGCACCACGTCGCCTCTCCGCTCGGGGCCTGGCTGCTGCTCGCCCTCAGCGGCGCGGCGGCCGACTCCGACCCGGCGACCGCGCCCGAGACGGCGCTCAGGGCGCTTGCGGAGGCCCTCGGCACCGACCTGACCAGCGCGACCGAGGTCGCCCGCAGGCTGCTGGACGCGCCGCATCCGCTGGTCGCGTCCGCGACCGCGCTCTGGGACCGGCAGGGTCGGGGCACCGACGGGACGACCGGGTGGCGAGCGGTGCTACCCGCGACGACCGCGGTCGGCGCCCTACCCGACCAGGCCGGGTTGGACGCCTGGGCGCGGGAGCACACCGACGGCCTGATCGAGACGTTCCCCCTGAAGGTCAGCCCGGACGTGGTCTTCGCCCTGGCCAGCGCGCTGGCCACCCGGATCTCGTGGGCCGACCCGTTCGAGGTCGCCGACGCCCGCGCGCTCGGCCCGGGCAGCCCCTGGGCACGCGGGCTGCGCCGAGTGTTGCGCAGCCCGAGCCACGGCCACCGGTGCGCCATCGCGACGACCACGCGGGCCGGTGACGTGATCATGCACGCCGCGCCCGCTCAGGCGGCCGACGGCGCGGGGCTGGTGGTTCTCTCGGTGGCCGCCGCGCCGCAGGTGCCGCCGGCCGAGGTGCTGGCCGCCGCGTACGACCTCAGTGCCGGCGCGGCCGACGGCGCGCAACCAGCCGGCAGCCGTTCCCTGTTCGACCTGCCGCTCGGTGAGACTCCGCTGTGGACGCTGAGCGAGGAGCGGGTACGCACCCGGGCCCGTGACGGCCGCGAGGAGCGACACAACGCCGTACTCCCCTGCTGGTCGGCCCGCAGCGAGCACGACCTGAGTGCGGAGCCGCTGGGCTTCCCGGCCGCCACGGCGGCGCTGGCAGGGGCGCTGGCCCAGCCGGTGCAGGGCTTCGAGGCGCGGCAGGTGGCGATGGCCCGGTACGGCCGGTACGGGTTCGAGGCAGCGGCGGTGACCGGCATGTTCGGGCTGACCAGCCTGCCACCCGAGGGCGTCGCCCGCACCGCCGAGCTGCGCTTCGGCCACCCGTACGCCGTGGTGGCCGTCGCCACCGACAGCAAAGCCGACGGGAGTACCGGGCCGTGGCACGGGGTGCCGGTCTTCTCTGCCTGGGTCGCCGACCCGGAGGAGTTGCCCGACTCCGCGACGTGAGCCCAGCCCTGTGCGATCGGTGGGCCCGGATCGACTCCAGATCGCCGATGTGGGGGTATGAACCTTCCCGGACACCGCGACATCGGGGATGTCGAGTGGATCTCGCTGCACCGGGCGAGGACTGCGGCGTGCGACGGGGTCAGGTGCCGTACGGGCCGGGCGCGGCACCGCCCTCGCCGTCACGGGGCAGTCGCGCCACCATCTCCCGGAACTCCCGTACGGTCACCGCCTCCCGCAGGGTCGCGAAGACGGCCCCGGTGCCGGCCCGTGCGGTGGCCTGGTCCACTGCGGCGCGCTGCCCGACGCGTCGAAGGAACTCCGTCGGCCCGGCATCCGGCGGCGGTGCCGCAACAGGCCCACCGACATCCAGGCCAACGCCGGTGTCCAGCCCGTCCACACCGGGATCCGGACCACCGATGGACAGCCCATCCCCGCCGGTAGCCGGACCACCGGGCACGGCAGCCGGGTCAGGGGCCCGGTTCAGGCCGGCCGGCGCCGCCGAATCGGGGGCCGCAAGGTCCGGGCCGGTCAGGTAGCCGTCGACCTCGTCCGGAAGGTGCCCGGCGAGGTCGTCGGGCACGCCGCCGGTCACTCGCTCGGCCATCGTCTGGAGCACCGCGCGGGCGACAGCGGCGGCCTGCTCGACCGGCAGGCCGGACCGTCGGGACACCGCGTCGATGAAGTGCGGAAACCCACCGTAGGCGCTGTCGGTCACGCCGGGCGCTTACCCCCGGCCGGTGCCGGCAAACTGCGTCGTCAGCGCAGCAGGTCCGCCGCCACGAGGTGGTCGAAGATGAGCTGGTCGACCGGCGAGGTGCGGTGTCGGTCCGCGTACCCGAGCCAGGCCATCTCGGCGATCTCGTTGGCCGGGAGCAACTGCCCCCGGTAGCCGGCCCGGTAGCAGGTCATCCTCACGATGGTGTCGGCCGCGTGCCCGTGCGCCTGAGCCGTGAACGTGCCCAGGTGCACCGCGCCCCGCACGTCCACCTCGACGCTCAACTCCTCGTCGATCTCCCGGCGCAGGGTCTCCAGGTCGGTCTCCCCCGGCTCACGTTTGCCACCGGGCAGGTACCAGACGTCCTTGTCCCGGGACCGGGTGCTCAGCACCCGCCCGTCCTCGATGAGGATCCAGGCCACCTTGTCGATCTCGCGCACGATGCTCCTTCTGGCCGCCGGGACCGGGCACGCTACCACCCGGCAACGCCCGAAAGCCGATCAGGCACGACCGGCAGCAGACGAGCACCGGGTTCAGCCCGCGTCGGGATCCGGCCCGTCGGCCAGCAGGTCGAGCAGCAACGCGGCGGTCCAACCGAATGCCGGCGAACCCAGTCCGGCGCCGGTGTCCGGGTGGAAGTACTCGTGGCAGCCGGCACCGGCCACCAGGCCGATCATCGACCGGCGCAGCCCGGCGGCCAGCTCCGGGTGCCCGTGCGTGAGCAGCCCGCGCCGTACCAGCCAGCCAATGTTCAGCCAGCTCGGCCCGCGCCAGTAGCGCACCGGTTCGAAGTCGGGCGCGGTCCGGTCGTGGCTGGGCAGCGGGCGGTCCATTCGCCGGGCCACCCCAAAGCGCGCCGAGCGGGCCTCGACGACCAGCGCGTCGGCCTGCCGGGCGGGCAGGTCGGGCAGGATCAGCGGCGTCAGCCCGAGCACGGTCCGGGCGCTGACCAGTCGGTCGCTACGCAGGTCGCGGGGCTGGAACGTGCCGGTGCTCGGGTCGTACAGCCGTCGTACCAGTGCCTCGGTGATCCGGGCTGCGCGGACCCGGTGGGGCCCCGGGTCGTCGCCGATGAGCGCGGCGATCTCGGCGAGGGCGTGTTCGGCAGCCCCGAACGCGGCGTTGAACAGCGGGCACTCCACCAGGAAGGGATGATCGTCGGCCAGGTCGCGGTCGGCGTAGCCGTGGTCGCGGTAGGACGCGACGATCGCCAGGTAGCGCGCGTAATCCAGGTCCGTGGGGCGGTGTGCGGCGTCGGCGTGCGTGGTGTCATGCCGGCGGTACGCGCGCATGACGGCCGCCTCGGCCGGGACCGCGGCCATCGGCTCGTCCCAGGCCGGGCTGTTGTCCAACCCGGACTCCCACGGGTGCACGATGCAGACCAGCCCGTCGCCGGCCACGTCCCGCCGGTCGGCCAGGTAGCGCTGCTGGGCGACCAGGGCGGGATAGAGCCGGCGCAGCGCGGCCAGGCCGGCCGGGTCGGGTGCCCGCCGGTACGCCAGCCACGCGGCGAGCGCGTGCACGGGCGGCTGAACCAGGCCGGAGGTGGCCACGGTCGGGGCGCCCTGGGCGTTCGCCGAGCGCCACATCTCCGGCCCCGGAAAGTACGCGCCGACCCGCATCGCCGGGTTGAACACGATGTGCGGCACCCGTCCGTCGGCCCACTGCGCCCGGAACAGGCTCGCCAGCTCCCGCCAGGCCCGGTCGGGGCGCACCTGGGCCAGCCCGATCGCGATGAACGCGGAATCCCAGCTCCACTGGTGTGGGTAGAGCGTGCGCGAGGGCACGGTGTGGTCGTGCTCCCAGTTGGCGTCGAGCGTGTCGACCGCGAGTCGGCGCAGCCCGGCCAGGTCGGCCGGCCCACCGAAGCGGGTCGAAGCGGCACCGGCGGTCATGCGGCGGCCCGCCGGGGCAGCGCGTGTCGCAGCACCGTGGCGGCCTGTTGCAGAGCCCGGACGGGGTCGCCGCGCAGCCGGCACTCCAGCGCCAGCCACCCCCGGTAGTCCAGCTCCAGCAGGGTACGCACGAGTGCAGGCCAGTCCAGGTGCCCTGCGCCCGGCTGGTACCGGTTGGAGTCGCTGACCTGCACGTGCCCGAGGTACGGCGCGGCGGCGCGCAGCGCGCGGTGCATGTCGTCCTCCTCGATGTTCATGTGGAAGGTGTCGGCGACCACCCGGACCGAGGGAAGCCCGAGCGCGGCACAGAGGGCGACCGCCTCGTCGAGACGGTTGACCATGTGGTCCTCGTACCGGTTGAGCGGTTCCAGGAAGAGGGTGACCCCCTCGGCCCGGGCGTGCTCGCCCAGCTCGCCGAGGGCGTCGAGGAGCACCTGCCGGTCGCCGGCCGGCTGGCGCGGCGGCTCGAACGGCGGTAGTCGCCGGGAGAACATCCCCCAGGCGGCCGGGGTCATCGCCCCGACGCCGCCCAGCTCGGCGATCACCGAGAGCTGGGAGCGCAGGTTGCGGATCGCGTCGGCGGACCGGGCGGGGTCGAAGTCGCCGATGAAGTGGTCCATCTCGACGCAGACGGTGGGCATCACCACCCCGGCGGCGCGGGCTCGGCGCAGCTCCGGCAGCCGGCGGGCGAACGCGAGGTCACCGCGCCCGCGTAGTTCGATGCCCTGGTAGCCGAGGGCGGCCGCGAGGGCGTACTTCTGGATCAGGTTGGTGCCCGGCAGGAGTTGTTCCTGGCAGGCCAGCGCGATGGTGGTCATTTAGAACCTCAGCACGACTTGGAGGACGTCACCGGCGCCGCGGTCGAGCAGCGCGAGGGCGTCGGCGACCGCGCTGGCGTCGACGATGTGGCTGACCAGCGGCAACGGGTCGACGCTGTGCTCAGCCACCAGGTCCATGAAGGTCTGCGCCACCCGGTCCCCGGTCCACCGGCCGGCCATGCTCGGCGCGGGGGTTGGCCCGGACACCTGGGCGGCCACCAACTGGATGCGGTTGTGGTGGAACTCCTCGCCGAGGCCGAGCGCGTCGGCCTGGCCCTGGTAGAAGCCGGCGGCCACGACCCGACCGGCGTGTGCGGTGGATCGGATCGCCTCGTGCAGCGCCGGGTACGCGCCGGACAATTCCAGGCAGACGTCCGCGCCCCGGCCATCGGTGGCCCGGCGCAGCACGGCGGCGGCGGATTCGGCACCGGCGTCCACGGTGGATCGGGCGCCGTACCGGGCGGCGTGCTCCAGCCGGTCGGGCACCCGGTCGACGGCCACCACCCGGGCGCCGGAGAGCACGGCGAGCCGGGTGGCGAGCAGACCGATCACGCCCTGCCCGAAGACACCGACCCAGTCGCCGAGGTGCAGGTCGGCGGCGAGCACAGCGGTCAGCGCGATGGCGCCGGGCCGGGCGAAGACCGCGGCGAGCGGGTCGAGCCCGGCGGGTAACGGACGGACCGCCCCGGCGGGAAGCACCGCCTCGGCCCGGTGCCCCCAGATGCCCCACACGAGCTGCCCCGGGTGCCGGTCGGTGATCTCCGGTGCGACCTCGACGACCTCGCCGACCTCCTCGTAGCCGAAGCCGATCAGCGGGTAGGGCACCGGGGTCTGTCGGGGCACGAACATCCGGGCGGCGTCGTCCCAGTCCTTGCTGAGCCGAGGATTGCTGCCCCGATAGAGGGTCAGCTCGGTGCCGGCGGAGATGCCCGAGTAGCAGGTGCGGACTCTGACCTGGCCGGGGCCGAGCGGATCTGGTGGGCAGGGCTCGAGGCTGATCTGTCGAGGCCCGGCGAGAGAGACAACCCAGTTGGCCATGTGTCACATCCCGGTAGCACTGGGCTCCAGGATAGCAAAAAATCGCCATATGTCTTGTCATTGATCTATCGAAGGTGTTGAATCCGGCATGTACCCTTCGAGAGGAGTGCCACCGATGTCAGCACCTCCGAGGCGGATACTCGCCACTACCCTGATCATGGCACTGGCAACGTCCACCCTGCTGGCCTGCGGCGACGACGAATCGGACAGCAACAGCAAAAAGATCACCGTTTGGAGCCTGGAAGACGTCGCCGACCGGGTCACCGCCACCAAGGCGATCATTGCCGACTTCACCGCCAAGACCGGGATCCAGGTCGACCTCGTGACCGTCAACGAGGACCAGTTCCCCTCCCTGATCGCCGCCAACGCCGCCGCCGGCGACCTGCCCGACGTGGTCGGCTCGGTCTCCCTGGCCGGCATCCGCACGCTCGCCGGAAACGAGCTGCTGCACGCCTCGGCGAACGCGGAGGTCGTCGACAAGCTGGGCCGGCAGACGTTCTCCCCCCGGGCGCTGGAGCTCACCGCCGACGACGGCAAGCAGCTCTCCGTGCCCAGCGACGGGTGGGGGCAGCTGCTCGTCTACCGCAAGGACCTGTTCGCCGCCGCCGGCCTGCCCGCCCCCGACACGTACGAGCGGATCACCGCCGCAGCGGCGAAGCTGAACACCGGCGGCGTCGCCGGGATCACCGCGGCGACCGCCCCCAGCGACGTGTTCACCCAGCAGACCTTCGAACACCTGGCACTGGCCAACGGCTGCCAACTCACCGACGACACCGGGGCGGTCACCCTGGACTCACCGCAGTGTGTCGAGGCGTTCCGCTTCTACGGCGACCTGATCCGCACCAGCTCGGTGAAGGGCGCGCAGGACGTGGACACCACCCGGGCCACCTACTTCGCCGGCAAGGCGGCCATGGTGATCTGGTCGCCGTTCATCCTCGACGAGCTGGCCGGGCTGCGCAACGACGCCAAACCGACATGTCCCCAGTGCCAGGCCGACCCGGCGTTCCTGGCGAAGAACAGCGGGTTCGTCACCGCGATCAAGGGCCCGAACGGCACCGAACCGGCACAGTACGGCGAGATCAGCTCATGGGCCGTGCTGGACGGCGCGGCGGCCGACCCCGCGAAGTCCTTCGTGGAGTACATGCTCAGCGACGGCTACCCCCGCTGGTTCGGCATGTCCCCCGAGGGCCGCTTCCCGGTGCGCAAGGGCACCCAGGCCGAGCCGGAGGCGTACCTGACCCAGTGGAACACCAGCCAGGCCGGCGTGGACGCGAAGAAGCCCCTCGCCGACGTGTACGGCGACGAGGTGCTGGCCACGCTGCGCCGCAGCCCGGACACCTTCGGGCGGTGGGGGCTCAGCCAGGGGCAGGGCAAGCTGGTCGGCGCCATGCTCGGCGAGTTGCCGGTGCCCAAGGCGTTGAACGACGTCGTCTCCGGCAAGTCCGACGCGGCGGCCGCCGCCGCCCGCGCCAAGAAGGACGTCGACGCCATCAAGGCGGGCGTCAATTGACCACCACCGCACCCGGCCCCGGCCGCTCCCCCACCCGGGAGCGGCCGGCACCGGCCCGCCGCCGACCGCTGACCCTGCGCCGCCGCGAATCCCGTGCCGGGCTCGCGCTGGTCGCACCGACCCTGCTCGTCACGATCGCCGTGATCGGCATCCCGATCGTGTGGACCGTGGTGCTCGCATTCCAACGGGTCCGGCTCGCCACGCTGCGCAAGACCGGCTTGTTCGGCGAGTTCACGATGGACAACATCGACCGGGTGCTGCACACCCCCGGCTTCGCCGACACGCTGTGGGTCACCCTGATCTACAGCCTCGGCGGCACCGTCGGGTCGATCCTGCTCGGTCTGGTGGCCGCCCTGGTGGTCCGCCGGCCGTTCCGGGGCCGCACCCTGGTCCGGGCGTCCATGCTGCTGCCGTACGTGGCACCGGTGGTCGCGGTGACCTTCGTCTGGCAGGTGATGCTCGACCCGCAGTTGGGCATCGTCAACCACTGGGGTCAACGGCTGCTCGGCTGGGACGCGCCGGTGCCGTTCCTGTCCCAGGAGTCGACCGCACTGACCACGGTGATCGTGTTCGAGGCGTGGCGGTACTTCCCGTTCGCGTTCCTGTTCCTGCTGGCCCGGCTCCAGGCGGTGCCCGGCGAGCTGGAGGAGGCCGCCCGGGTCGACGGCGCCACCCCCACCCAACGGTTCCGGCACATCCTGCTGCCGCAACTGTTGCCGGTGATCGCCCTGCTGGGCGTGCTGCGCTTCATCATGACGTTCAACAAGTTCGACGACGTCTACCTGCTCACCGGTGGCGCGGCGGGCACCGAGGTGGTCAGCGTGCGGGTGTACGAGTTTCTCACCGCCCGTACCGACATCGGCGCCGCTGCCGCGCAGGCGGTCGTGCTGGCCGTGGTGCTCATCGTGTTCGTGCTGATCTATCTGCGCTTCTTCGGACGGAGGGTGAGCTGATGGACCGGGACGTCGTCGAGACGGTGAGCCTGCGGTGGTTACGCCGCCTGGTGATCGCCGTGTTCCTGGTGGTCACCATCTTCCCCTTCTACTACATGCTGGTGCTCTCGATGCGTCCCATCGAGCGCCTGCTGCTCGACCCCGGTTCGCTGGTGGTCGGCTTCGGTGAGCTGACCGTGGCCACGTACGCCGAGGTGCTCAAGGCCACCGACGACGGCGGCCAGGGGTTCCTCACCTTCATCCGCAACAGCGGGGTGGTCGCGGTCGCGGCGACCCTGCTCACCCTGCTGGTGGCGATCCCCGGGGCGTACGCGGTGGCCCGGCTGCGGTTCTTCGGCCGGCGACAGGTCGACTTCCTGTTCCTGGCGGTCTACCTGTTCCCGTCGATCGTCATCGCGATCCCGCTGTTCGTGGTCTTCACCCGGGCCGGGCTGCGCGGCTCACTGTTCGGCCTGGTGCTGGTCTACATCTCGCAGACGCTGCCGGTCTCGGTCTACATGTTGAAGAACTACTTCGAGACCATCCCGGTCAGTTTGGAGGAGTCGGCCGCCATCGACGGCGCCGGCCGACTCGGCATCATCCGGCGGGTCAGCCTGCCGCTCGCCATGCCGTCGATCATGGCCGTCGCGCTCTACGACTTCATGATCGCTTGGAACGAGTTTCTCTTCGCCCTGCTGTTCCTCGTCGACAAGCCCGACCGGTGGACGGTGTCGTTGGGGCTGTCCCTGCTCTCCGACGGGGTGGAGGTGCCCAAGACGGTGCTGATGGCCGGGTCGGTCGTCCTCACCCTGCCCATCGTGATCCTGTTCTTCGCCAGTGAACGGCTGCTCACCGAAGGGCTGACCAGCGGCGCGGAGAAGGGATGATCGTCTCCCCCGGGTCCCCGGCCGCGGCCCCGCCGACCCGGTTACGGTGGCCTCATGGCCAACCCGACCCGCTGGGCGACCGACACCGGTCCCGAGCACTCGCAGTGGTATATCGACCGGTTCCGGAAGCTCGCAGCCGACGGCGCGGACCTGGCCGGCGAGGCCCGACTGGTGGACACCCTGGTCGAGCCCGGCTCACGGATTCTCGACGCCGGCAGCGGCACCGGCCGCGTGGGTGCCGCGCTGGCCCAGCGCGGGCACACCGTGGTCGGGGTGGACGCCGACCCCGCGCTGGTGGCTGCCGCCCGCGCCGACCATCCCGGCCCGACGTGGCTGGTCGCCGACCTCGCCGAGCTGGACCTACCGGCGATGGGTGAGACGGAGCCGTTCGACGCGGCGGTGCTGGCCGGCAACGTGCTCGCCTTCGTCGCCGTCGGCACCGAGCCGGAGGTGCTGCGCCGGATCGCCGGGCATCTGCGGCCCGATGGCGTGTTGGCCGTGGGCTTCGGCACCGAGCGTGGTTACCCGCTGAACGCCTTCGACGCCGACGCGGTGGCCGCCGGGCTGCGCGTGGAGCAGCGGTTCGCCACCTGGGACCTGCGCCCGTGGCGCGACGACGCTCCGTTCGCGGTCACCATCCTGCGCCGCCCGGCCGACTGACACCCGGCCCGGCCCCGGTCGGGCCGGTCACCCTCAGTCGGGGGCGGCGACGGCCCGCGCGGCGGCCGGGTCCAGGGTCGCGCCGGCGGGCACCAGGCTGACCAGGCCAGCCGGCAGCCGCAGCGGGCGCACATCGCGATAGCCGAGCATCGCGAGCACCTCACGGTCGGGCAGCGCGTACCGTCGGCCCAGGTCGGTGACCACGGACACCGCGCCGCCGGGCGCGCCGGGCGCCGCGGCGGCCTCGACGACCGCGCCGCGGCCCGGCTCCACCACCACATGGTCGGCCAGCACCGCGCCGCCGGTCGGCGCGGTCCGCGGCACGGCCGCCAGGTCCCGCAGCGGTACGCCCCAGCGCACCTCACCAACCCCACCGTCGTCGGCGATGCGGGTGCAGAGTGCCCCGTCGTCGCCGGCCGCGAGCCGGGGCGGGGTCGGTGGTGGGGCGGTCGGGCCGCTCGGGGCGAGGTCGGGCACCGTGGGCAGCGCGGCGAACCGGCCCAACGTCATCGGCTCCGGCTCACCCTGCCCGGTGCGGGCCAGCAACAGCCCCGCCTGCAACTCGGAGATGCCGGCCAACCCGGCGTCGAGGGCCACCGCGTACTGCCGGCCGCCGCCGGAGTTGCTCACCAGGTAGACCGTGCCGATCGTGGCGCCCGGCACCCGAGTGGCGGGCCGGCCCAGGTCGGGCAGGTTGAGCGGGGCGAGGTCGGTGCCGGTGGGCAGCGAGTTGAGCAGGGCGGGTGCCACCGGCACCGCCTGTGCCCGGGTGGTGGCGAGCGCCGCCAGGACCCTGCTGGGATCGCGGACGAGGTAGCGCCGTTGGTGCCAGACCAGGTGCAGCCCGCCGTCGGGGTGGCGCAGCAGCAACGCATCGTCGCCCAGCGGCCGACCACCATCGGACTCGGTGCCGATCAGCAGCGCGGAGCGGGGCCTTTCGCCGCCCGCGCCGGCGGGGGCCGTCGAGCAGACGGTCCACGCCGCGGTGGCCAGCCGGCCGGGGGCGGGCAGTGAATCGGGGGCGTCGGCGATGCCCAGCGGCAGCCCGCGCGGCACGCCGTCGATCGTGCGTCGGGAGACCAGCACGGTCTTCGACCTGTCCGCGCCGACGATGAGCAGCGCCGAGGCGTAGTTGAGCACCGGGTGCAGCTTCTGCTCGCGATAGACGAACCGGGCGCCGGACTCCTTCTCCACGATCACCGCGCCCGGGTCGCGCCACCCTTTGCCGCCGCCGGCGAACAGGCCGTAGAGCGCCGAGCCACCGAGCCCGATCGCCGCGACCAGGACGCTGGCCAGGCCGGCGCCGGCCAGCCGCCGAAACGGCGATTGCGCGGGGTCGGTCTCCCGCATGACCAGGGCGGCGACAGCTCGCTGGACGCTGAACTGGTAGGAGTGCAGCTGGTCCTGCCGCGACGGCATGAGGTCCCTTCCAGGTGGATCGGCCGGGCACAGAATATGCGTTGCGTCGATGTCCCGTGGACCCTGCGTGGCCGTCACGGGGCAACCGGTATCATCCGGGGACGAATCCGGCGGCGAGAGGGCACCCGTGGGCGCGCGTTTCGAAGAGCTGGCCTGGCGGGAGACCCCGATCGGCGCGATCAGCCTGCGCCGGCGCCGGGATCTGGCACTCCAGGTCGAGGTGTACGAGGTCAAGCTCGACGACGAGTACCTGATGTCCAGCCTCTTCCCGGTCGCGGAGATCGAGCTGGCCCGGCTGGGTCTCGCCGAGGTTGCCGGTGAGTCGCTCGACGTGGTCGTCGGCGGTCTCGGCCTGGGATACACCGCCTGCGCGGCGCTCGGCGACCCGCGGGTGCGTTCGCTGCTGGTGGTGGAGGCCATCGAGGACGTGATCGACTGGCACCGTCGAGGGCTGCTGCCGTTCGCGGCAGGGCTTGCCGAAGACCCGCGGACCCGGTTCGTGCAGGCCGACTTCTTCGCGGCGGTGGCCGGCGAGAGCGGCTTCGACACCGAGGTGCCCGGGCGGCGGTTCGACGCCGTGCTGCTCGATGTCGACCATTCCCCGCGCAACGTCCTACACCCCAGCCATGCCGCCTTCTACCCACCGGCCGGGTTGCGCCGGCTGGCCGCCCTGCTCCGCCCGGAGGGGGTCTTCGCGCTCTGGTCGGACGACCCGCCGGACGCCGAGTTCACCGCTGCGCTCAGCGAGGTGTTCGCGAGCGTGCGGGCGCACGTCGTACCGTTCGCCAACCCGCTGACCGGCGGCGAGTCCGCCAACACCGTCTATGTGGCGCGCACCGAGGGCTGAGCCCACTCGTCCCGTCGCTCGCGCATGGTGCCGGCCGGATCGGGAAGGTGGCCCGGGGGTCGCCGCCGCGGGCGCGACCGGTTACCGGAGGTGGACATGCGTGCACTGCTCTGGGTCGTCGGCGTCGTCGCCGGTGTGCTGATCCTGCTCGGGTTGCTCCTCGAAGCCGTCCGCTGGTTGATCATCATCGGGCTGATCGCGCTGGTCGTGGTGATCATTCTCGGCGTGGTCAAGGGGCGGCAGGCGATGCATCACCAGACCCGCCGACGGTGACACGGGGCGCTCAGAACCAGTCCGCGCGCATGTCGAGGGTCGTCCGGTCCCGGCTGTCCAGCAGGTCGAACTGCGGGCCGGTACGAGGCAACTCGACCATGAAGAAGTAGCGTGCGGCCTGCCGCTTGCCGGCGTGGAACGCGTCACCGGCCCCCTCGGGCGGCAGCGCCAGCACCTGCTCCAGCCACATCCACGCGATCACCACGTGCCCGACCGCCTCCAGGTAGGCGCTGGCGTTGGCCAACGCGAGCACCGGGTCACCGTCGGCCCAGAGTCGACGGGTGACCGCGTTGACGCGATCCACGGCCGTAGCCAGCCGGTCCGCCAGACCGGCCGCCTCACCCCCGGCCTGTCGGGCCCGCTCGATCGTGTCCCCGATCGTCCCGGTCAGCAGGGCGAGACCCGCCCCGTCGTGCATGGTCATCTTGCGCCCCAGCAGATCCAGCGCCTGGATGCCATGGGTGCCCTCGTGGATCGGGTTGAGCCGGTTGTCGCGGTAGTGCTGCTCCACGTCGTGATCGCGGGTGTAGCCGGCACCTCCGAGCACCTGGATCGCCAGGTCGTTGGCGGTCAGGCACCACTGCGACGGCCAACTCTTGGTGATCGGGGTGAGCACGTCCAACAGCAGGTGCGCGCGTTCGCGGTCGGCGTCGGACGGGGCCGTCTTCTGCTCGTCGAGCAGCCGCGCGCAGTAGAGCACCAGCGCCAGCGCCCCCTCCACGTAGCTCTTCTGTGCCAGCAGCATCCGCCGTACGTCGGGGTGGTCGATGATCGGCACCTGCGACGCGGCTGGGTCCTTCGCGCCGACCGGACGGCCCTGCGGCCTCTGCTTGGCGTAGGCCAAGCTTTTGAGATAGCCGGTGTAACCCAGCGCGGTGGCGCCGGCCCCGACCCCGATCCGGGCCTCGTTCATCATGTGGAACATCTGCGCCAGACCCTGATGCGGCTCGCCCACCAGGTGGCCGACCGCACCGGCGCGGCCGCCCGGGGTGTGCCCGCCGTCGCCGAAGCTGAGCAGGGTGTTGGTGGTGCCCCGGAACCCCATCTTGTGGTTGAGCCCGACCAGCACCACGTCGTTGCGGTCGCCGAGCGACCCGTCCGGGCCGACCAGCACCTTGGGCACGATGAACAGCGAGATGCCCTTCACGCCGGGCGGCCCGCCGGGGATCCGCGCCAGCACCAGGTGGACGATGTTCTCGGCCAGTTCGTGGTCGCCACCGGAGATCCACATCTTGGTGCCGAAGAGCCGGTACGCGCCGTCCGCCTGCGGTTCGGCGCGGGTGGTGATGTCGGCCAGTGAACTGCCGGCGTGCGGCTCGGACAGGCACATGGTGCCGAAGAACCGGCCGTCCAGCATGGGCCGGACGTAGGTGTCCACCTGCTCGGCACTGCCGTGCGCCAGCAGCAGGTTGGCGTTGCCCAGGGTGAGGAACGGGTACGCCGAGGTGGCCACGTTGGCGGCCTGGAACCAGGTGAAACAGGCCGCCGCGACAGCGTGCGGCAGTTGCAGACCGCCGACTGACGCGTCCAGCCCGGCGGTGAGCAGGCCTGTCTCGGCGAAGCTGTCCAGCGCCGCGCGGACCTGCGGGATCAACCGCACCCGCTGCCCGTCGAAGGTGGGCTCGGCGAGGTCGGCGGCGCGGTTGTGCGGAGCGAACTGCTCGGTGGCGACCCGCTCGGCGAGGTCCAGGGCATCGTCGAAGGTCTCCCGGGAGTGCTCGGCGTAGCGGGGGCGCTCGACAAGCGTGGACACCCGCAGCCAGTCGTGCAGCAGGAAATCGAGGTCGCGACGGGAGAGCAGGGTGGACGGCACGGCGCTCCTCAGCGGGCACGGGGGTGGGTCGGTCCGGGGCGACGGCCCGGCGTCACCCCGGACCATCCTGGCGGATGGGCCTGGTGCACACCACCGGCCCGGCAGCCCTCGCCGAGCGGAAGTTGTCACACCGGCCGACTAGGGTCACCGCCTGTGACCGCACCCGGAGACGTCCCGCCCGAGGTCCTCGACCGGTTGCGGCCGATCTGCCGCGAACTGCCGGAGACCTACGAGGAGCCGGCCTGGGTGGGCACCCGCTGGCGGATCCGCAAGCGGACCTTCGCCCACGTGCTCACCGTCGACCCCGACCGCCAGGTGGCCCACGCCCGCGCCGCCGAGGTCGACCAGCCCGCCTGCCTGCTGATCTTCCGGTCGCCACCCGATGAAATCGCCGGGCTCCTGGGCTGCGGGCACCCCTTCTACAAACCGGAGTGGGGCCCGACCGTGATGGGCATGGTCCTCGATGCGGACACCGGCTGGGAGGAGGTCGCCGAGTTGCTCACCGAGAGCTACCGCATGCTGGCCCCGAAGCGGCTCGCCGCCCTGGTCGGCCCTCCGACCCCGCCGATCGCCTGAGCCCTGGCGGTGGCCGGCGGTTTCGCCCGGCATGCTCCGGGGATACCGGGCTGGATGGTCGGATCCGTCGGCCACCGGCTGGAGCCGAGGACGCCGTCGGGCGGGTGAGGAGCGGGTCGATGTCCACGCTGCCCACCGAGGAGGATCCCCGGTTGATCCCGGTTCTCAGCGAGGACCGGGTGTGCACGGGCGTGACATTCCTGCGAGGGCGGGTCTTCCTGAGCTACCCGTCGGCGGACAGGCCCGGCGTACAGGTGGTCGAGGCGCTGCCGGACGGCGGCCGCAAACCGTACCCGGATGCCGCGTGGAACGAGGCGGACCAGTCACCGGACGGCGCGTTCGTTCACGTCAACGGGTTACGTGCCGGGCCGGACGGCCGACTGTGGATCATTGACTCGGGTGCGCCGCAGATCGGCGGCCAGCAGGTGCCGGGCGGCGCTCGGCTGATCGTGGTCCACCCGGACGGCGATCGGGTGGACCGGGTCTACCACCTTGACGAGGCGGTGCACCCCACCAGCTACGTCGACGACGTCCGATTCAACGGCGCCATCGCGTACCTCACCGACGCGGGGGCGCCCGGCCTCATCGTGCTCGAACTCGAATCGGGTCGGTCCCGGCGGGTGTTGGACGGTCATCCGAGCACGGTGGGCGGGCCGTTGGTGGCCGACGGGCGTGCGCTGCGTGATCCGGGCGGCGCTGAGGTGCACATGCACGCCGACCAACTGGAGGTGTCGCCCGACGGCCGCTGGCTCTACTACCAGCCGGCCTCCGGCGGGATGTCCCGGATCGCCACCCGCTGGTTGGACGACCCGTCGGTGTCCACGGATGAGATGGCCCGGCGGGTCGAACGGTGGTGCGACACACCCAGCACCGGCGGCACGGCGATCGACGCCACCGGCACCATCTACCTGAGCGACGTGGAACGTCGACGTGTCCTCGCCCTCGCACCGGACCGCAGCGTGCGCACCCTCGTCGCCGACCCCCGGCTGGCCTGGGTGGACGCGATGTGGCTCGATGCCGACGCCCAGCTCTGGATGCCGGCAGCCCAGCTGCACCTGACCGCCGGGCTCAACGGTGGGCAGTCGGCGGTCGACTACCCGGTCCAGATCTATCGAATGCCGGTCGACGCCGAGCCGCCCCCACTGGACCGTGCCTGATCTCCGCACCGCCGCCGGGTTGTCGCAGGTCGGCGCTAGGGTCCCGGCCATGGCTGATTTCGTACTGGTGGCGGGGGCGTGGCTGGGGTCGTGGGCATGGGACGAGGTGGTGCCGCCGCTGCGCGCGGCCGGCCACGGCGCCCACCCGTTGTCCCTCTCCGGTCTCGCCGAGAAGCGGGGCGCACCCGCCGGGCAGCAGACCCACGTGCAGGACATTGTCGATGAGATCGAGCGGCGTGATCTGCGCGACGTGGTGCTGGTCGGGCACAGCTATGCGGGCATCCCGGTGGGTCAGGC
The DNA here is from genome assembly GCF_040607415.1 of Micromonospora sp. NPDC005291. Classification (NCBI taxonomy): domain Bacteria; kingdom Bacillati; phylum Actinomycetota; class Actinomycetes; order Micromonosporales; family Micromonosporaceae; genus Micromonospora; species Micromonospora sp. NPDC005291. The sequence goes on along the minus strand of NZ_JBEXGR010000016.1, from coordinate 138,722 downwards.
CGCCGAACGAATCGGCGACCGGTTGACCCGGGTGGTCTTCGTCGACTCGGAGGTGCCGGTCGACGGCGGGTCGTTCGCGTCCGGCTGGTGGCAGGGCCCGGCGGCGTTCGAGGCACTGATCGCCGACAACGGCGGCGACTGGCCGCCCCTCGGCGCGGCCGACCTCGACGGTCAGGGGCTCACCGACGCACAGATCACCCGCCTGATCGAGGGCTCCACCCCGCACCCGGGCGCGACGCTGACCGAGCCGGCCATGCTGACCCGGCCGCTGGGCGAGCTGCCGGCGACATACATCAAGTGCCTGCTCGACGGGCCCGAGCCCAACGAGACCGTGGCCAAGCTGCTGACCAGCGAGCACTGGCGGCTGATCACCATGGCCACCGGCCACTGGCCGATGTTCTCCCAGCCCACTGAGCTGGCCCGGCTGCTGCTGGCGGAGGCCGGCTGAGTTGCGGCCGAGCGCCGGCCACCTCGATCCGCTTCGCGGCTCAGGTGGCCGGCTCGTCGATGGTGGCGATGTGCCGTATCGGCGACGCGAGCAACCAGAACACGGCGAGCACGCCACCCAGGCCGGCGATGACCAGGGTCGGCCGCAGCCCGATGGTGGTGCCCAACGCACCACCGACCAGCGCGCCGAGCGGTCGGATGCCGTAGTTGACGGCGCTGTACGCACCGGCGCGCCGGCCCCGCGCGTCGTCGGGTGTCACCGCGGTGATGAGGGCGTTCAGGTTGACGTCCATCAGCATCACCCCGACGCTGGAGACCAGCTCAATGGCCGCCAACATGGCCACCTTCGTCCAGGTCGGGCCGGTCACCGCCGCGGTCAGCGCCAGGGGCGCCGGGAAGAGCACCACGCCGATCATGGCGGTACGGCCCAACCCGATGGCGCGCGAGATACGTGGGGCCAGCGCCGCGCCGGCCAGGCCGCCGAGCGCGCCGAAGCCGAAGGCGATGCCGATGGCGCCGGCTGACAGGTCGAGTTCACGGCTGGCGTAGAGCACCAGCAGGGCGCCGGCGATGAAGGTGAAGAAGTTGACCGTGCTGGTGCAGCCGAGGGCGGCACGCAGCACCGGGTGCCGTAGCACCAGCACGAGCCCTTCGCGGACCAGGCCCATGGTGGACGACCGGCGCGGTGGTGGAGGCGACTCGGTCACCGGGATGCGGCTGAGCAACAGTGCCGAGCCCAGGAAGGACACCGCGTTGACGACGATCGCGACCGGCGCGGTGAACGCCTGGACCAGTCCCCCACCGACGGCCGGGCCGGCGATGAACGACAGGGATCGGCTCATGCTCAGCTTGCTGGTCGCGTCCACGTAGGACGATCGCGGCACCAGGGCCACGAAGAACGCCTGATGCGCCATGGCGAACAGCACCGCCCCGGCGCCGGTGAGCAGTGCCACCAGGTAGAGCTGCGTGAGGGTCACCGCGTCGAACAGGTAGGCCACCGGCAGGCTGAGCAGCACCGCCGCGCGGATCAGGTCGGCGATGATCAGGAGCCGCCGCTTGTGGGTGCGCTGGTCCACCCAGGCGCCGAGGAACAGGCCCAGCAGGTTGGGCAGCCAGATCAGCGCGGTGAGGACGCTGACCTGCACCGGCGTCGCGGTGAGCAGGGAGACGGCGATCAGTGGCAGGGCCAGTTCGCCGATCCGGTCACCGAACTGGGCGATCGTCTGGCCGGACCAGAAGGTGCGGAACCGCCGGTCCCGGTGCAACACCAGCGGGGGCGCGGTGGCGGTGGCGGTCATGACGCGGCCGGCTCGTCGCCGGGCTCGGGCAGGAGGTAGCGCAGCATCCGGACGCGCCGCGCCTCGGCCGGTGACGCGTCCTCGTCGTCCTTGCGCCGCACGTACGGGGCGAGCAGCTCCTCGACCGCGGCCTCCAGTTGCCGCAGTTCCTCGGGGGTGGCCACGAACTGGGTGTCGGCCACTCCGGCCAGCCCGCGCCACTGCGAGTCCAGCCGTGGCTCGTCGTGCAGCAGCCACTGCTGCGGCACCTCGGCGGAGCGGGCAAACATCTCGCCGCGCAACTGACGGGCCGCGGCCTGCCCCTCGGCGTCGTCGGGCAGCGTGAAGCGGAAGCCCCGAGCAGCCGCCTGCCACCAGCGTTCGCGCTTGCTGGTGGTGCCCTCCGCGTCGGTGACCAGGCCGAAGGTCGCGAGGTGCCGCAGGTGCCAGCTGACCACCGACGGTGTGGCACCGACGTGTGGCGAGAGGCCGGTGGCGGTGGCCGGGCCGTGCCGCTGGAGGCGGTCGAGGATGGCCAGCCGGACCGGATGGGCCAACGCCCGCAGCGCCTGCGGCTCGGTGATCTCGAAATCCCCGTACGGGTTCTTGAGAGACATGTTTCGAAAGTAGCCTCTCAGATCGCGGCGGGCAACCCCGGGCCGCTCCGGGGTGCCACGATGATCAGGCGATGCCCAACCGGGCCAACGGCTCGACCAGCTCACGCTCCTCGTAGCTGAGGTGCGACAGCAGGGCGTCGGTCAGCAGGTCCACCGCTGCCCGCAGCTCGGTCAGGCCGTCCGGGGACCCGACGTATGCGACCAGGGCCTGGTCGACACCCTCCAGCACGTCGTGGATGACGTGGTGTTCCTGCTCCAGCCGGTCGACGACCGGGCCGAGCCGGGGATCACGCGACCGCAGCCGGGGAAACAGCGACTGGTCCTCGATCGTGTGGTGGGTGGTGACGATGCGGCAGTACGACTCGCAGTAGACGCCCAGCGTCCAACGGTTCTGCCGCATGGTCATCGTGTTGATGTGGGACCGGGCCGCACCGGCGTCGATCTCGCCGGCCGCCACCTGCTCGATCAGGTCATGGATCTGACTTAGCTCGGCGCGCAGGCCGTCGTGGATCTGCACCAGGTGCGCACCGGTGGCCTGCTCGTGCGGGGTGTAGGTGCGATCCGGGTCGGGCACCGGCCCGGTCGGCCGGGCCGACTCGTCCCACACCTGCTGGTCACTGCGCCGCACACCGTCGTCCGGGGTCGGCACCACGGCGAACGCGCCGCCGGTCACGGTCGCGCGGCTCGGCCGCACCGGCGGCGCAGCCACCGGCTCCGGCTCCGGCTCTGGTGCCGGCGTACGCTCCGGTGCCGCACCGCGATCGCGCTCGGCCGCCACCAGTTCGCGCACGGCGGGGGCCACCTCGCCTGCGAACCGGCGCAGGTCGTCGGGGTCGTCGCTGCCGAGAATGAAGGTGCTGACGCCCTCCCCCAGCGCCAGCTCGGCCAACTCCTGCACCCACTGCTCGGCGGGCCCGTTCAGCGGGCCACTCCCGACGGCTGAGAACTGGCCGGAGATGTTGAGCAGCCGGCGCACGTCCTGGGGTGAGCGGCCGGCCTGCTGGGCGGCCTCGTCGATGATCGCGTTGCCCTTGGCCAGGTCACCGGGCTGGAGGTAGCCCAGTGAGGGCAACCAGCCGTCGGCCCGGCGACCGGTGAGCTGAAGCATCCGGGGCTTGTACGCGCCCAGCCAGATCGGCACCGCGTGCGCCGGAGCGGGGCCGCGCTTGGCGCCCATCACCCGGTAGAACTCGCCGTCGACACGAACCCCACCGCGCGCCTCGGCGTCCCAGAGCTGACGGATGACCTCGATGGCCTCCTCCAACGCTCGTACGCCCTGCCCGGGGGTCAACCGTCGGCCACCCATCGCCTCGATGGCATCCCAGAACGCTCCCGCGCCGAGGCCGAGGCTGACCCGGCCACCGCTGAGCAGGTCCAGGCTGGCCACGCTGCGGGCGAGCACCGCCGGCGGGCGCAGCGGCAGGTTCGTCACGTTCGCCGCCACGTGCACACGGCTGGTCCGGGCAGCGACGAAGCTCAGCAACGTCCAGGTGTCGAGGAACGCCGGCTGGTACGGGTGGTCCTGGAAGGTGACCAGGTCGAGCCCGACCTGCTCGGACAGGACGGCGACGCCGACCGTGCGGTCCGGATTGTCACCGCTGGGGGTGACGAAGGATCCGAAGACCAGGTCATGGCCGTAGTCGCTCATCTGCGAGCCTCCCGATTCACGCGACGCCTCGGGCGATGCGTCATGACCTCAACCTTATGCCATGCAGAACATCTGCTGCCAACAAGGTCTGAGTCACTGCGCTACTGTCGAGGGATGACGGGTGCCACACACCGGCGGGACCGGCCCGATCCGCTCGACGACGACCTGGGCTGGATGCTCGGGATCGTCTTCCGGGGCTACGTCCGGGCGGCCGAGCACACGCTCACCGACTTCCCCGGCGGCCCGCGCGGCTACCAGTTGCTCACCGCGGCGATCAACGGGCCAGCCCGCAACCAGGGCGCGATAGCCGAGGAACTCGGCATCGACCGCACCGTCCTCACGTACCTGATCGACGACCTGGAGCGGCCCGGGTTCGTCGCCCGTCGGGCGGACCCGGGCGACCGGCGAAACCGGCTCATCGACGTCACCGACGCCGGACGCGCCGCGTGGGAGCAGCGGCGGTTGGCGCTGCGGCAGGTCGAGTCCCACCTGCTGGGGGCGCTCGCGCCAACCGAGTCGGCGACGCTACGGGCACTTCTTCAACAGGTCGCCTGCTCGGCCCAAGCGGTGGACCCGCTGCGTGACCTCTGCGAGGTTGTGGCGCAGGTGCAGCCCACTCCGGCACCGACGGTGCCCGCCCCGAGCGGCGCTGACGCCGCGGGCGTACGCGGTGGGCGGACGGCCACTCCCCGAGCCCGCCGCCGCAGCGCCGACTGAACCCGGGCCACGGACCCACGGCGGCCGGAGACGACGCGGGTCCGCCTGGCACCGCCCGACCGTCGGGCGGTGCCGGCGGATCCGCTGTGCCGCTGGCGCGCTAGGTCAGCGCACGTGCACGAACACCGGGTTCGAGTAGAACCACAGGTCGGCCCACGGGCTCTCCAGCCCGTCGGCGAGCGGCTCGGCCTCGTCGGTGCTGGTGCCCCGCACCCGCGCGTAGGTGTCGGCCTCGACATTGCGCAGGGTGTGCCGGATGACGAGGTCCTCCCCCTGCCGACGCCAGTCGCGCGGGCCGAACCGGGCCACCACGGTGGTGGTGGGGTTGGTGTCGGCGTCCAGGCTCGCGCTCGGGCCGGTGATCTGGCCGACGATCAGGTCGACCCGGCGGACCTCGGGACGGTCACCGTTCCCGTTCACGCCGTTCAGCGGACGGAACTTGATCTCGATCTCGACGTCGGTGCGGCTGCGACGGCTGACCGTGATGGTCTCGCCCACCTCGGCGGTCTTGCCCTGGGACGTGGCGGTGACGTCGAGGTTGCGGATCAGGTCACCGGTGGTGACCCAGATCCGGCCGTTGCGCAGGCCGTCCATGATGTCGCCGTAGTCCTGGCGGGCGTGCACGTACGTCTTGCTGTACTCGCCCGGCCAGAAGTCCGAGCCCCCACGGGTCCAGTGCACGTGTGAGTCCGAGGTCGCGGTGATCCACCAGCGCCGGCCCTCGCCGAGCAGCGAGTCCCACAGCCCACCGACCCGCGCGGTCATCTGGTCGAAGCCGCCGTAGGTGGGGTGGTTGCCGTACCCGCCCCGCGCCCCGCCGTTGAGCGGGCCGGCCTGGTGGCCGGGCGCGCCCTCGAAGCCGATGTAGACGTCCGGCGCGGCGTTGTTGCCGTTGCGGAACTCGCGCGGGGTGTCCTGGCCGTACACGCCGAGACCGGGCGCCGAGCGGGACGCGTGGTGGGCGATCACCAGCGGCTTGTGCGGCATGCCCCGGGCGACCTTGAGGAACTCCACCATCTTGGCCTCGGTGTCGCGGGCCGGGTCGGTGGGGAACGCGTCGTACTTGGCGAACCGGCTCTCCAGCTCGAAAAGCTGCTTGGCCTCGTCGTCGTGGCGCGGGATCATCAGCGTGTGGTGGTCCAGCGAGGGCGCGTCGAACTCCATGCCCCAGAACTGGAGCACCTCGGGGACCAGCTTGCGCGAGCGCAGCAGATCGGGGTACGCCTGCTCGATGTTCACCTTCGAGTGGGTCGGTCCACCGTGGTCGGTGCACATCGCCCAGGTCAGGCCGAAGTTCTTCGCCATGATGGCGTTGGTGACGATCGGGTAGACCGCGTCCGCGCCCTTGTGGAAGACAATCGGGGACTTCGTGGTGTCGAACTCCCCGCTGTACTCGGAGTGGATGTGGTGGTCACCCGCGCGCCACACCCGGTTCTTGGAGGTGCCCCGGTCGCTCTTGTCGTCACCCGGCCGGCGATCCTCGTCGGCCCACGCCGCACTGGCACCGACCAGCGGGCTGGCCGCGGCCAACGTCGCGCCGACGCCTGCGTACTTGACCAGCTTGCGCCGCGACAGCTGCGCGTGCTCGGTCACTTCGGGTTGCTTGTCTCTCACGTGAGAGCCTCTCCTCGATCAAGCGAATGCTCTTTCGATGAAGAAGCCTTGAAGAGAGCGGTGAACACCCGTCGTACGGGACGCGTGTCCACGGTGAACACCCTGCTCCGACCTCCCGACGGGCCTGACCGCGGGCAGCAGGGGGTCACGCCTCGACCGCGTGGAGTGCCCAATCGAAGCCGAACCCGCCGTGCGCGTTCCATCCCCTCCAGAGGAAGACGATCATGACACGGGCGTTTCTTCAGCCGGACGATGTCAGCGACTTGGTGGCGCAACAGTTCGGCGCTGACCGGAGACTTACTGCCCTGGACCGACTGACCGGCGGCAGCAAGAAAGGTGTCTACCGGCTCCGGCTGGACGACCAGACGACCGTGATCCTCTACGTGTGGGCAGCCAACGAGAATTACTGGCCACCGTCGCCCACGGTCCCAGACGACCCGTTCACCGACGCTTCGGGCGCGGAACTGTTCGCCGTCAACCACGCGGCGCTCACCGCCGCGGGCGTGCGGACCCCACGGCTGCTGATGCTCGACCGCGACGGCCGCTATCTCCACTCGGACGTCGCGCTGGTCGAAGACGTCGGCGCGTTGACGCTCGAAGCACTGATGGAACGCGACCCGGCCGCAGCCGCAATGCCGCTGTCCACACTCGGTGAAGCCTTGCGCCGCATGCACACGACTCTCGGCCCGCATTACGGAAAGCTCGCCGCTATCGCCCGCGACGAGGCGCCCCAGACCCGACGCACCGAGGACATCATCGCCGACCGGGCACTCAGCCACCTCGTCGCGGCGGCGATCCGCGACGCCCGACTCGCCGACGCACACGAACGGATCGCCGACCATCTGCGTCATTTGCGTAGCGCGGTCGGGCCACGCCAGACGTACGGGCTGGTACACGGCGAACTCGGACCAGATCACGTACTCGTCACCGCCGCCGGGGAACCCGCCATGATTGACATCGAGGGCCTGGCGTACTTCGACGTCGAGTGGGAGCACGCCTGGCTCCAGATGCGCTTCGGCGACGCGTACCCGGCGCTGCGCCCGGTAGAACTCGACCCCCACAGGCTCGAGTTCTACCGGTACGCGCAGGTGTTGTCCCTGATTGAGGGTCCCCTGCGTATCGCGGACACCGACTTCCCCAACCGGCAATGGATGCTGGATCTGGCCGACTGGAACATCACCAGAGCGCTCGCCGCGCTCTGACGCCTCACCACGCGGCTGGGCTGCCATCGCATCGATGTCCCCTTGTCTGGTGCCCGCGCCACGCATGGTCAGATTCGGGCGCGGGGCAGCCAGCCCAGAAATCGGAGCTGGACCCGGGGCAGCGGCACCGTGGGTAGGTCCTGGGCGGCGGCGACGAGACAGGAGCCGAGGTAGACCGCGAGGGCGGCGCGCGCTCCGCCGAACTCGGCGAGCAGTTGACTCTGCTTGGTGGCGCAGGGCCACTCGCGGCCACATCCGGTGCAGGTCCAGCTCGGTGGGCTGGGTGCCGCTGGCGTCTCCCTGCGGGCGGTGCAACTCGCCTTCCGCCGTCATCTCGGCACGACCCCCATGGCGTACCTGCGTCGGATCCGGCTCGTTCGGGCACACCACGACCTGGTGCGAGCCGATCCCGGCCAGGAAACTGTCTCGGGGATCGCCAGTCGGTGGGGATTCGCCAGCCACAGCAGGTTCACCGCCCGGTACCACGCCAGCTACGGGGTGCCGCCGCGCGAGACGCTGCACGCCTGAGTCGGGGTCCCTCTGGCACGGCGTCCATCGGCGTTCATCGGAGGGCGCGGGCGAGGCGTCGGACGGCCTCGTCCATGAGTTCGGGTGGGGCGGCGGCGTAGGTGAGGCGCAGGTGTGGGGCCGGGGGTTCGGCGGCATGCCAGGGGCGGCCGGGGAAGACGATGACGCCTTCGGCGGCTGCGGCGGCGGCCAGTGCCACGTCGTCGGTGCCGTCGGCGAGACGGACCCAGAGGTGCATGCCGCCGCGCGGAATCGACTGTGGGGCAAGGCTTGGCAGATGCCGGCGCAGTGCGGTCAGCAGCGCCTCACGGCGTGTCCGGAGCGCGGTGCTCAGTGCCCGGCGATGCCGCGACCACGCCGGAGAAGTGAGAAATTCGATCGCCGCCTGCTGCAACGGACCGGCGACGAAGAAGTCGTCGAGCAGCCGGGCGGCGCGCAGTCGCGCCCCGGCCGGGCCACGGGCACCGATGGCGGCGACGCGCAGCCCGGGGGCGGTCGACTTGCTCAGTGAGCGCAGGTAGATGACGTGCCCGTCGGGATCATCGCTGGCCAGTGGTGGCGGGGCCTGGCCATCGATGGTGAGGTCGCGGGCGTAGTCGTCCTCGATCAGGAACGCCCCGGCGTCGCGTACGGCCTCGGCGACCTGCGCCCGACGGTGATCCGCGAGCGTCGCGCCGTGGGGGTTGGCGTGCAGTGGCTGACAGTAGAAGAGCCGGGCGCCGGTACGGGCGAACGCGGCGGCGAGTTGGTCGGGACGTACCCCATCGGCGTCGGCCGGCACGGGCACCACCCGCAGTCCGGCCGCCCGGGCCGCGGCCAACGCGCCCAGGTAGGTCGGCGACTCGACGAGCAGGGCGTCACCGGGCGCGGTGAGCGCGCGCAACGCGGACGACAGTGCGGCCTGCCCGCCGGGACAGATCACCAGGTCCTCGGCGTGCAGCCCTGCCCCGGCCTCGCGGGCGAACCAGGCGCGCAGATCCGCACGCCCCTCGACCGGCCCACGCTGCCAGCTCGCGGGCTGGCGGGCGGCTCGGGTGAGGGCGGCGCCGAGCGCGGCGGCAGGCTGCAGGTCCGCGTCGAGGTAGCCACCGGACAACGGGATGGCTCCTGCGGGCGTCAGTGCCAACAGTGCCTGCATCTCGTCCTGACCAGACCGGCGAGGTCCGAGCGCGACGGTCTGCCAGGACAGATCGGGTACGCCCCGAGCGTCCGGCGGAGCGGCCACGAAGGTGCCTCTGCCAGGTCTCGCCTCGATCAGCCCCTGGGCCACCAACTGACGGATCGCCTCGGCGACGGTGACCGGCGAGGCCTGGTGGCGAGCGGTCAGCTCGCGTACCGAGGGCAGCCGGGTGCCGGGACCGGCGGCAGCCACGAGGCCGCGTAGATCTTGGATAACGCGTCCGGCTGCGTTACCGTTTTCCATGAGGGACAACAATAGCGCTACTGCCTCGAGTGCGGTAACAGCGGATCGGATGGTCGGGCTCAGCCTCGGCGCCCTGGGCGTGCTCGCCTTCAGCCTGTCGCTTCCGGCCACCCGCATCGCCGTGCAGCAACTCGACCCGTGGTTCGTCGCCTTCGGCCGGGCCGTCGGCGCGGGGCTGCTGGCATGGGCGTACCTGCGTCTCACCGGCGCACCGCGACCCACCCGGGGTCAGTGGCGCCGACTGCCCATCGTCGCCCTCGGCGTCATCGTCGGCTTTCCCTTGTTCACCTCGCTGGCGCTTCTCACACAGACCTCCGCGCACGGCGCGGTCGTCATCGCCGCGCTGCCCGCGATGACCGCCGTGTTCGCCGTGCTGCGGGCCGGCGAACGCCCGCCGCCGCTGTTCTGGGTCGCGAGCGTCGGCGGACTGCTGGCGGTGCTCACCTTCCTCGGCGCCAGTGGCGCGGTACGCGGGACTCTCACTCTGCCCGACCTGTTCCTGCTCGCGGCGGTCGTGCTCTGCGGTCTGGGCTACGCCGAGGGGGGCGCGCTCGCCCGCGAGTTGGGTGGTGCGCGGACGATCTGCTGGGCGTTGCTGCTCTCGTTGCCCGCCACCGTCCCCGTCACGGTCGTCGCCGTTGTCGCCAATCCGCCTCGCGCCGACGCTTTCACCTGGTCGGCGTTCGGCTATCTCACCGGGGTATCGATGTTCCTGGGCTTCTTCGCCTGGTACGCGGGCCTGGCCCGGGGCGGCATAGCGCAGGTGGGCCAGGTTCAGCTCGTGCAGCCAGTGCTGACCCTGGGGTGGTCGGCGCTGCTGCTGGGCGAGGCGGTCGCTCCTACCTCGATCGCGGCGGCGCTGGTGGTGCTGGGGTGCGTCGTGCTGACCCAGCGCACCCGCCGGAGCCCGCAGACGGCCGCAGCGCGGCACGAGGCCGGAGCAGGCGTGTCCTAGGCCCGATCGCGCTCGTGGAGGTCGCGGGCGGTCTGCAACTCGGGCACCGAGGCTTCCAGCAGGTCGGCGAGGCCACGAAGTTGCTCGGCGACCCGGGTGCCGAGGGGGGTGAGCGAGTATTCGACGCGCGGTGGGATCGCGGTGAGCACTTCGCGGGTGAGCATGCCGTCACCTTCGAGGGTCTGCAGGGTCTGGGAGAGCATCCGCTCGCTGACCCCGTCGACGCGGCGACGTAGCGCGTTGAACCGGTAGCGACCCTCGCCGAGCGCCAGCAGAACCAGCGAGGCCCACTTCGAGGTGACGTCCTCGAAGGCGGCACGGGAGGTGCAGCCCCGCGCGAAGACATCGCTGACCAATTCCTGGGTAGGCCCCGCCGGGTCCTGGGCCGGCATGTCGCTCACCTCACCAGCCTACCCGATGGTTACGCCACAGCATGTGCTGTAGATTCGTAAGTGCCTGCAGTTCCGCCACTGTCCTATCGGAGGTTCCCATGCCCACCTACGCCGTCACCGGTGCCACCGGCCGGCTGGGCCGTTTGGTGATCGAGCAGTTGCTCGATGCCGGCGTGCCCGCCGCTGAGATCGCCGCCATCGTCCGCAGCCCGGAGAAGGCCGCCCACCTGGCCGCGCGCGGGGTCGAGATCCGCAAGGCCACCTACGACGACCCGTCGACGCTGCCCGGCGCCGTGGCCGGCGTACGCCGCCTGCTGCTCATCTCCGGCGACACTCCCGGTCAGCGCGTCGCGCAGCACACCGCGGTCATCGACGCGGCCAAGCTCGCCGGGGTCGAGCGTCTGATCTACACCAGCATCCTGAACGCCGACACCACCACGAACCCCCTCGTGCCGGAGCACAAAGCCACCGAGGAGGTCCTCGCCGCGTCGGGTCTGACCTACACCGTGCTGCGCAACGGCTGGTACACCGAGAACTACACCGACCAGCTGCCGCAGTACCTGCGGTCCGGCACGATCCTCGGCGCCACCGGGGGCAGCAAGGTCTCCGCCGCCACGCGGGCCGACTACGCCGCCGCCGCCGTCGCGGCACTGACCCGCGAGGAGGACGGCAACGCCGTCTACGAGCTGGGCGGCACCGCGTTCACGTTCGACGAACTGGCCGAGGCCGTCTCCGAGGTTACCGGCACCACCGTCGTCCACCAGGACCTGTCGGCCGCCGACCTGGCCTCGGCCCTGGAGAACGTCGGCCTCGACGCGGGCACCGCCGGGTTCGTCGCCGCGCTCGACCACTCGATCGCCATCGGTGAGCTGGTGACCGACAGCGATGACCTCAGCCGGCTGATCGGTCGCCCGAGCACCCCGCTGCGCGACGCCGTCCGGGCCGCGCACGCCTGACCGTCCGTCGCCCGGGCCGATCCCGGGCGGGGGACCGACCGGCCGCGGGCGGCTACTCCGCCTCGTCTTCCTGTTCCGTGAGCTCGGCCAACACGTCGGCCGCGTCCCGGTTGCCCCCGTCGGCGAGCCGTCGAAGTTCGCCGACGTCCGCCCGCTCTGCTGCCAACTCGACGAGCTGGTCGATTGCGTCCCGGTCACCGTTCGCGGCCCGCTCCCGTAGACCGGCAAGATCAGGATCTGACATCGCACACCTCTCAGCAGCTGACGCGCGACCACGTCGACTCTCGCCGGCCGGTCCCGCTCACCACCGAAAACCCAGCCAGCCGGCGCCACGCCGGGTGAGGGAACGGCTGACACACCGGTGCGCCGATCCGGTCAGCCCGCCTCGGACGGCTCGGCGAGCAGCAGACCGGTCAGCAGACTGCGCAGGGTCCGCTCAAAGAGATCGGTCCGGGGCGGCGGTGCGGCGGGCTGGCTGAACGCCGCGACGAGGTGCGGGTACGCCGCGAGGTCGGCCCCGGCGAAGCTGAGCGCCCCGGAGGCGGCCTCGCTGCGGGCGAAGAGGCTCACCACGCCGGTCATCATCGCGATCGCCTCGAATTTGGTGGGGACGGCGCAGCGTACGGGTTCCAGGACCCGAATGCAGTTGTCGAACCAGGCCAGGCTCTCGGGGCCGACGCCGGACGTCCGGTGACTCACGTCGAGCAACCACGGGTGGGCGCGGTGCAGCGCCAACTGCCGACGGGCCAACAACATCATCGTGTCCAACCAGTCGCCCTCGGCCTGCGGGTACGGCCGCAACTCCCCCACGACCCGGTCGGTCATGAGATCCAGGAGATCGTCCCGCGACGACAGGTACCGGTAGAGGGATCCGGCGCCGGTGCCCAGCGCGTTGGCGACGGCGCGCATCGACACCGCGGCGATCCCTTCGGTGTCCGCGAGGGCGATGGCGGCCACGACGATGGCGTCCCGACTGTGCGCCGGAGCGGGGCCACGGCTGCCGCGTTCGGGCCTGCTCCAGATCGGCTGCCGAGCGGAGTCGCCGTCGCCAGCTCTCGTGGGTGCGTCATTCACCGATCTACTGTAAACTGCAAACGGCGTTCGCAGTTGTTGTCGTCACCGGAAGGGCAGGCCGATCATGGAGCGGATCAGGGCACGGGACGGCGCGACCATCGTGCTGCACTCCACGGGCAGTGGGCCCGGCATCGTCGTGGTGCACGGCGGCGGGGTCACCATCGACGTCTACCGCCGGCTGGCGACGTCGCTCGCCGACCAGTTCACCGTGCACCTGTACAACCGACGGGGACGGGCCGACGCACCACCCAGGTCGCTGCCCTACACCTTCGACCAGGACATCGACGACCTCGCCGTGGTGCTGGAGCACACCGGGTCCGGCAACGTCATCGGCCACAGCTCCGGCGGGTTCATCGCGCTCCAGGCCGCGCTCCGGCTGCCGATCAACCGACTCGCCCTCTACGACGCCGCGGTCTCCATCGACGGCGGCTCACCGTCGGCGTGGCTCGCACCCGCCCGTGCGGCACTGCGGGCCGGTGACATCGCCCGGGGCCTCGCCATCACGGTCGCTGGAATCAATCCACAGATGGCAGCGGGGAAGCTCCCGCTCGGCGTACGGATCGCGATCATCCGCGCGTTCATGCGTACCCCGATCGGCCGGACGATGGGTGACCTGCTGCCGATGACGCTGGACGAGACGGCCCTGATCCTGGCGCACGACGGCCCGGCCAGCCAATGGGCAGGGGTGACCGCCGAGGTGCTGCTGACCTGCGGCGCCGACGGCCCGCCCTACTATGTCGACCTGAACGAAGCTCTGGCCCGTGCGTTGCCGCGAGCCCGGACGCTGACGATTGCCCGCAGCGGCCACGACGCCATCAACCGGGCATACCCGAGGATGGTCGACCCGCTCGCCACCTTCTTCGCGGCACCGGTGACGCCGGAGCGGACGAGCCACGCCTGAGCGGTCGCGCGGTCGTCCACGGTCAATGATCTTGGCTAGGCTGATGGGCATGCCCGCACGCCACCCGCACCGCCACGACGACGGCCGGAGGTGCGCCCCCGCGGCGGCCCCGGCACACCCGATCGAGCCGGCCGACTGGTGAGTGGAGCATTCGTTCCCGCCCAGCGAGGTGAGCCGACCCCACCCGCGCACCATCGATCCAGTTGGGCTGACCGCTGCGCCCAGCTCGCCCGGTCGCGCCCCTTCGAGATCGCCATCGTCGTGGTCATCCTCGCCAACGGGATCGTGCTCGGCCTGGAGACGTACGACGATCTGAGCCCGGCGGACACGGCGCTGCACTGGCTGGAGTTGATCTTCCGCGCCGTCTTCGTCGTCGAGATCGGCATCCGGCTGGCGGCTTACGGCAAGCGTCCGCAGGACTTCTTCCGGCACGGCTGGAACGTGTTCGACTTCGTGGTGATCGCGGCGATCTTCATACCGGGCCTGCACGGCGACCCTGCGCTCCTGCGCGTCGTGCGGGTCGCCCGCATGGTCCGGCTGGTGCGGTTCTCGCCAGGCCTGCGGACCATCGTCTCCGCGCTGTGGCGCAGCCTGCCGGGCGTCACCGGGTTCCTCGCCCTGGCCGTGGTGACGCTCTACGTGTACGGCATGGCCGGCTGGCTGATCTTCGGGAGCACCTACCCGGAGGAGTACGGCGACATCGGCCGATCCCTGCTGACACTGTTCGTGCTGCTGTCCCTGGAGACGCTGCCGGGCCTCATCGAACAGGGCCTGGCGATCTCGCCGTGGACGCTGCTCTACTACGTCAGCTACGTGATCATCACCGTCAATCTGCTGCTCAACATCCTCATCGCGGTCATCGTCAACTCGATGGAGGAAGCACGCCGGTTGGAGATGACCGAGCGACTCGCGCCCGGGTACGACGAGGACGGCGACGGCGTACCGGACGAGGTGGACCGCATCGCGCTGACCCAACGGCTGGACGACCTGCGAGCGGTCATCGCCGAGTTGGAGCGGGAGCTGCGCATCGACCGGGAGGACGGGCACGGCCGACCCCACCGGGAGGGCACTGGCACCAGACGGTAATCCGATGCTCGCACTGTGTCCTCCAGTTCGGATAGTCTCGACGGCGGTCCCACCGGTCCGGCTGAAGGGGCACCCGCATGACAGCCAGTGTCGACACTGCCCAGCCCAGCACGGCTTTATCGGACACGCTCGGCACGGTGATCGACGACGTGATCCGCCCGCAGGCCGCGATCGTCGACCGGGACGGCGCCTTCCCCCGCCAGGGCGTCGACGCCCTCGCCGCGGCTGGCCTGCTCGGCCTGGCCTCCTCGACCGAGGTCGGTGGCGGCGGCCAGGGCATGCGAACGGTCGCCGAGGTCATCGAGCGGCTGGCCGCCGAGTGTGGGTCCACGGCCATGGTGGTGCTCATGCACTACGCCGCGACCGCCGTGATCGAGGCGCACGGCCCGCGCGAGGTCCGCGCGGGCATCGCCACCGGCGGTCATCTCACCACGTTGGCATTCTCCGAGTACGGCTCGCGCAGCCACTTCTGGTCGCCGACCGGCACCGCGACAGCCACCGACGACGGCACTGTCCGCCTCGACGCCCGCAAGAGCTGGGTCACCTCGGCCGGTGAGGTCGACAGCTACGTCTGGTCGAGCCTGCCGCTGTCCCACGATGCCGGTCCGATGACGCTGTGGCTCGTGCCGGCCGACAGCGCCGGCCTGAGCGTGACCGGCGACTTCGACGGGCTCGGCCTGCGCGGTAACGGCTCCCGGCCGATGACCGCCGATGGGCTCCGGGTCCCGTCGGCCGCGATGATGGCGGCCGACGGCGCCGGGCTCGACACCGCGCTCGGCGCGGTCCTCCCCTGGTTCCTGGTGCTCAACGCCGCGTTCTGTCTCGGCCTCGCCGACAGCGCGGTCGCCGAGACCGGCCGACATCTCACCAGGACCACGCTCGCGCACACCGGCGCCGCCCTTCGCGACGCGCCTGTCGCTCGACGCGACTTCGCCCGACTGATGATCCGCACCGACGCCCTGCGCGCCTTCCTGGGCGACACCCTCACCGCGCTGGAGACCGGCCGCGACGATGCGATGCTGCGGGTGCTGCAGGTCAAGGCGCTCGCCGGCGAGACCGTCGCTGACGTGACCGATGGGGCGATGCAGCTCTGCGGCGGCAGCGCGTTCCGCAAGGAGCTGGGCCTTGAGCGCCGTTTCCGTGACTCGCGCGCCGCCCGGGTGATGGCACCCACCACCGACGCCCTGCACGATTTCGTCGGTCGTGTCGCCACCGGGTTGCCGCTGCTCGACGAGGCCAACCGCTGATGCCGGCGCCAGCCGTCCTGATGGGCGCGGTCGCGTACGACGCCAAGGTGGTGACCATCTGGGAGGGCTTCCGCGCCTGGCTGCGTGGTCGAGGCCTGGACTTCGACTTCGTTCTCTATTCGCACTACGAGCGACAGGTCGACGATCTGGTCGCCGGGCGGATCGACGCGGCGTGGAACTCGCCCCTGGCGTGGCTGCGGGCCGAGCGACTGGCGGCTGCCAGCGGCACGGCCGTCCGCGCGCTCACCATGCGCGACACCGACCAGGACCTCACCTCGATCGTGGTGGTCCGCGCCGACTCGCCGGTGCGGCAGGTGGAGGACCTCGCCGGGTCGATCGTCGCTGTCGGCGCGGTCGACAGTCCACAGGCGACGCTGATTCCGCTCGGTCACCTCGCGACGGCCGGGGTCGAGGTCGACGTGCGCCGGTTCGACGTCGGCGTCGGCCTGCACGGCGACCACATCGGCGGCGAGCGCGACGCGGCCCGCGCCCTGGTCGCCGGGGAGGTCGACGCCGCCTGCATGATCGACGCCAACCACCTGGCGTTCGTCCAGGAGGGCACGCTGCCGCCCGAGGGCACCCGGATCATCGCGCAGACCGCACGGTACGACCACTGCAACATGACGGTCCGCGAGCCGGAGTCCGCCGGGGTCCGGCTCTTCGGCACGCTGCTGCTCGGCATGTCGTACGCCGATCCGCAGGTGCGCCCGCTGCTCGACCTGGAGGGGCTGACGGCCTGGAAGGACGGCCGCACCACGGGGTACGACCTGCTCGCCAGCGCGGTCGACGCCACCGGCTTCTACTCACCCGACGGGCGGGTGACGGCCACGGACTATCGGCCGTGAGCGCGGCGCCCGTCGCCGACGCCGAGATCCACCTCGGCGACCTTGGCTTCGGCCGGGGCGCGCACCTACTCGTACACCGTGCCCTGGCCGGGCTACCGCCGGGCGGCCGGTTGGCGGTCTCCGGCCGTGACCCGGCGTTGCCCGTGCACCTGCCCGCCTGGTGTCGTGGCCGGGGCCATCGGGTCGAATGGCCGGACCTGGCCGACCGCAGCGAGCTGGTGGCGGTGGTCGTCCGGGGTACGGCGGACGACGACCGCTGGTTCGGCGCGGAGCGGGCCGGGCCCGCCCTCCCGTCGGCACTGAGCAGCCGCCCACCGGCGCGGTGGGGGCTCGGCGCCCGGGGCGCGCTGCTGGAGGCCGGTGGCCCCGAGGCCCGGTTCGACCTGGACGACCGCGACCTGGTGTGGGCCGATGTCGCTCCCCACCTGTACGCACAGGCGGCCGCCCGACAGTGGGATCCGCAGACCGCCGTGCCGTGGGACGACCCGTTCGCGCTGCCGGCCGATGTCGAGGCCGCGGTGGTGCAGGTGATGACCTACCTGGTCGAGAACGAGCAGGCGGCGCTCGTCGTGCCGGCCCGGTTCGTCGGGCGCATCCACCCGCACTTCCGCGAGGTGATGCAGCTTCTCGCCGTGCAGATGGCCGACGAGGCCCGGCACATGGAGGTGTTCAGCCGGCGGGCGCTGCTGCGGGGCACCGAGTTGGGCACATCGTCAGCCGGCGGCCGGCAGTCGCTCTTCACACTCGTCGCGGAGTCCGACTTCGCACTGGCGTCGTTCCTGCTCTCCGTGCTCGGTGAGGGCAGCTTCGTCGATCTGCTCTCGTTCCTGCACCAGTTCGCCCCGGACCCGGTGACACGACGGATCTGTTGGCTCGCCATGCAGGACGAGCGCCGGCACGTGGTGTTCGGCATGGCGCACCTGGAGCATCAGGCACAGCTGGACCCGCTGCTGCGGGATCGACTGCGGGCGGCCATCCACCGTCGTCACGACGCGCTCGTCGACACCGCGGGCCTCAACGCCGACGTCTTCGACGCGCTGGTGGTGCTCGCGGCAGGTGGTTGGCAGCCCGACGACGTGTCCGCCGGTTTCGACCGGGTGCAGGCTCTGCAACACGCGATGGATCAGGGCCGCCAGCGCCGACTGGTACGGCTGGGGTTCCGGCCCGATGAGGCGGCGGCGCTCTCCGCCCTGCACACCCGCAACTTCATGTGAGCGACCCTACGCACGGCGAAGCGTGCGCGGGGTCGCCGTCGTGTGATCGACGCGCAGCCGAATTCCAGTGCTGTGAACACGGTCATCCGCAGTACGGTGGAACGGCCATGAACAGGGATTCCAGCGCGATCCGCCAGGAGCTGCTGCGGCTGCGCGAGCAGACCGAGGCTCAGGCCACCGCCCTGGACGGTGACCTACGGAGCCTCTTCGAGGCGTCCCGGTCGTCCAACGCCGATGACGAGCACGACCCGGAGGGCAGCACGATCGCCTTCGAACGTGCACAGCTCACCGCCGTGCTGGACGCGGCCCGCCGACGCCTGGCCGAGTTGGACGTCGCGCTGCAACGGGTCGACGACGGCACCTACGGCGTGTGCGAACGGTGTTCCCGTCCTATTCCTCCCGAGCGCCTTGTCGCCCGTCCGTCGGCGCGTACGTGTGTGGCCTGCGCCAGCCGACGATGACGGCGCCCGTGAACGGGCGCCGTCGTCGTACCCGGTGATCAGCTGGCGCAGTACTTGGTGATCAGCTGGCGCAACAGCCGCCGGCCGGCGCGGCGTCGAGGGCGATGAGGCTGATCGGCGTGGCCAGCAGCCCTCCGGAGATGCCGGTGGACAGCCCGCGCCCGGCCGACTCGGTGGCGGGCGCTGGCCCGCAGCAGTTGTCGCCGCTCGCCGAGTCGGCGGGGTTGCTGTTGCACACGCCGGTTTCGGGCAGGTCGAGCTGGACGTCCCGGGCGGCGACCCAGTCTCCGGCGAGGGCGGCGACGACGGAGCGGACCTGCTCGTAGCCGGTGGCCATGAGGAACGTCGGCGCACGGCCGTAGGACTTCATGCCGACGGCGTAGTAGCCGCTCTCCGGGTGGGTGAGTTCGTCGACGCCGTGTGGGGGCACGGTGCCGCAGGAGTGCTCGTTGGGGTCGATCAGCGGGGCGAGTGCGCGGGTGGCGCCCATGATCGGGTCAAGGTCCAGGCGCAGCTCAGCGGCGATCGTGTGGTCAGGGCGGAAGCCGGTGGCGGCGACGATGCGGTCGACGGTGATCGACTCTTCACCGCCGTCGGCGTGCCGGACGACCACCGCAACGCGCCCGTCGGCCGGGGTGAGCGCATGCACGGAGAACCCGGTGAGCAGCCGGATCCGTCCGGCGTCGACGTGTGCACGCAGGCGCGCGCCGAGCGCACCCCGCGCCGGGAGGGCGTCGGCGTCCCCGCCGCCGTAGGTACGCGCCGGGTTGGCCGTCCGGATCGCCCAGGTCACCTCAGTGCCGGGCTCGGCGGCGGCCAGTTCCGCCAGGGACAGCAGCGTGTTCGCGGCGGAGTGGCCGGCGCCCACGACCAGGGTGTGCCGGCCGACGAACCGGTCCCGGTCGGCGCCGAGCACGTCCGGCAGCGCGTGTTCCAGGTACGCCGTCACGTCGGCCTCACCCCGCGCGGGCAGACCGGACGCGCCGAGGACGTTCGGCGTACGCCAGGTGCCGGAGGCGTCGATGACGGCGCGGGCGAGCAGTTCGTCGCCGTCGGCGAGGCGGATCAGGAACGGTGTGGTGTCGCGTCCGGCGGTGCGCAGCCGGTCGAGGCCGAGGCGGCTGATCGCCTCGACGCGTGCCCCGTACCGCAGGTGTGGCTTGAGCTGCGGCAACTCGGCGAGGGGCTGGAGGTAGTCGCCGGCCAGTTCCGCGCCGGTGGGCAGGGCCTCCAGGTCGGGGGCGACCCAACCGGCCTCGTCGAGGAGCCGACGGGCGGCCGGGTCGATGTTGTAGCGCCACGGCGAGAAGACGCGGACGTGCCCCCACTGCCGTACCGCGGCGCCCGGGGTGTCGCCGGCTTCGAGGACAGTGAAGGTCAGGCCGCGCTCGTGCAGGTGCGCGGCGGCGGCGAGACCGGTCGGGCCGGCGCCGATGACCACGACGGGCAGGTTGTCCAGGGCGTTCATCCGTTGACTCCTCAAGATGGCTCGTCAGGTGATGGTGGGGCTGCGGCGTTCCAGCAGGACGACGTCGCGCCAGCGGTCGTGGTGGCGACCAACCCGCTCACGTACGCCGATGACGCGGAAGCCGGCGCGCTGGTGAAGTGCCAGGCTGGCGGTGTTCTCCGGGAAGACTCCGGACTGGATGGTCCAGATGCCGGCGGCCTCGGTGGAGGCGATCAGCGCGTCCAGCAGCAGCCGGGCGATGCCACGGCCCTGGGCGGCCGGGTCGACGTAGACGGAGTGTTCGACCACACCGGCGTAGACCGCGCGGGTCGAGGTCGGTGAGACGGCGATCCAGCCGAGGACGGTGCCGTCGGGGTCGACGGCCACGAAGCGGTGCGCGCTCAGGCGCGCCGCGTCGAACGCCGCCCAGGTTGGCGCGGTGATCTCGAAGCTGGCGTTGCCGGCGTCGAGACCGGCCTGGTAGATCGCCAGGACCCGGTCGGCGTCGGCGACGGTCATGGGGCGCACGGTGATGTCGACCATCAACAGGTTCCGTTCCGGAGAGATCAGGTTTTCGAGGCCGCCTGTCTCGACGTCCGTCGAATCAGACAGTTGCACACTGATTAGATAAGTGTCAACCTAGAGCAATGTCTAATCAAGCAGCACCGGCTCCGGACGTGTCCTGCTGCCCCTCACTGACCGAGCGACGCGTGCCGGCCGAGGCCGCCGCGGTGCTCGCCCCCGCGTTCAAGGCTCTCGGTGACCCGGTGCGACTGCAACTGATGTCGATGATCGCCTCTGCCGAGAGCGGGGAGATCTGCGTCTGCGATCTGACCCCCGCGTTCGACCTGACCGGCCCGACCATCTCGCACCACCTGAAGACCTTGCGCGAGGCGGGGCTCGTCGACGCCGAGCGCCGGGGGACCTGGGTCTACTACCGCGCCCGGCCGATCATCCTGCGCCAGCTCGCCGCACTGCTCACCGTCACACCGGCACCGAACGCCTGAGCGGCGCCCGGCCGCCGTGACCGACATCTGCCCCGCACCTGCCCACCGACGGGAGTGCCCGTGAGCACCACCCTCCAGAGCGACCTGGACGAGAGGGCCGTGGTCGGTCGCCTCTCCCGACTCGACCGGTTCTTACCGGTCTGGATCGGGCTGGCCATGGTCGCCGGCCTGCTCCTCGGTCGTCTGATCCCCGGCCTGGACAGCGCGCTGGACTCGGTGACGATCGGCGGGATCTCACTACCGATCGCCATCGGCTTGCTGATCATGATGTACCCGGTGCTCGCGAAGGTCCGCTACGACCGGCTCGACACCGTCACCGGCGACCGCCGACTGCTGATCTCCTCGCTGGTCCTCAACTGGCTCGTCGGCCCGGCCGTGATGTTCGCCCTGGCCTGGATCTTCCTGGCCGATCAACCCGCGTACCGCACGGGCCTGATCATCGTCGGTCTGGCCCGCTGTATCGCCATGGTCATCATCTGGAACGACCTCGCCTGCGGCGACCGGGAGGCCGCCGCCGTCCTGGTCGCGCTCAACTCCGTCTTCCAGGTCGTCGCCTTCGGCCTGCTCGGCTGGTTCTACCTCTCCGTACTCCCCCAGTGGCTGGGGTTGTCCGGCGCCGAGTTGACGATCTCGGCCTGGGACATCGCCCGCAACGTGCTGATCTTCCTCGGCATCCCGCTGCTCGCCGGCTACCTGACCCGCCGCCTCGGCGAGCGCGCCAAGGGCCGCACCTGGTACGAGGCCCGCTTCCTGCCCCGGATCGGCCCCGCCGCCCTCTACGGGCTGCTGTTCACGATCGTGATCCTGTTCGCGCTACAGGGAGACGCCATCACCAGCCGACCCCTGGACGTCGTCCGCATCGCCCTGCCCCTGCTGGTGTACTTCGCGCTCATGTGGGCCGGCTCCTACGCTCTCGGCCGGGCCATCGGTCTCGGCTACGAGCGCACCACCACCCTGGCCTTCACCGCCGCCGGCAACAACTTCGAACTCGCCATCGCCGTCGCGATCGGCACCTTCGGCGTCGCCTCCGGTCAGGCCCTAGCCGGGGTCGTCGGCCCGCTGATCGAGGTGCCCGTCCTGGTCGGACTCGTCTACGTCTCGCTGTGGGCGCGCCGCCGGTTCTTCGCTCCCGCACCCTCAGCAACCGTGTAACCCGGAAGGCGACCCCTCATGAGCGACAAGCCCAGCGTCCTGTTCGTCTGCGTCCACAACGCCGGCCGTTCCCAGATGGCAGCCGGCTGGCTACGCCACCTCGCGGGCGACAGCGTCGAAGTCCGCTCTGCCGGCTCCGCGCCGGCCGAGACGGTCAACCCCGCCGCCGTGCGTGCCATGCGGGAGGTCGGCATCGACATCACCGACCAGACCCCAAAGCTCCTGGAGTACGCGACCGCGGAGTCCTCTGACGTCATCGTGACGATGGGCTGCGGCGACACCTGTCCGGTCTTTCCTGGCAAGCGCTACGAGGACTGGAAGCTCGATGACCCGGCCGGGAAGGGCGTCGAGGCCGTCCGCCCGATCCGCGACGAGATCCGGGCGCGGGTGGAGAGGCTCCTCGCCGACCTGAACACTTCCCCCGCTGCGGGAGAGTCGGCAGCGGGGGCGCGAACGCCAGCAGCATGACGGCCGGGCTCCCCCGCTGGGGAGCCCGGCCGCCCGCTGGTCAGCAGTACAGGTTGGCCCCGGCGCCGACGCCGAGGATGCCGACGAACTGCTGGTACTTGGTGACGCGGCTCTGCACCTGGCCCGAGTTGCCACCGTTGCACTCGATCGAGCCGTTGATGCTGCGGATGGTCTCACCGAACCCGGCGCCGTTGACCATCGCGTTGTGGGGGGTCATGGTGCCCGGCCCGGTCTGGGTCATCCAGTACCAGATGGCGGTCTTCCAGGCCACCGAGGCATCGGTCTGCACCAGCCACGGGTTGGTCAGCAGGGGCAGCCCGAGGGCGTTCCCGGCCGCGTTGTAGTTGAAGTTCCAGCTGAGCTGGATCGGCCCCCGACCGTAGTAGGCGGCCTGGCCGGCGGGGCAGCCGTAGGGCTGGCCCGAGTCGCAGTAGTGCGGATAGTTCGCGGTGTTCTGCTCCACGATGTGGACGAGCCCACCGGTCTCGTGGTGCGCGTTCGCCAGGAAGGCCGCAGCCTCCTGGCGCTGGACGGTGGCACTGCCGCTCCTGGTGAACGCCGAGTAGGCGCTGAGTGCGGTGACCAGCCCGGAGTACGTGTAGAAGGAGTTTCGACCCGGGAACATCTGGTTGAACTGGGCCTCGGTCACCACGAACCCGCCGGGGTTGGTGGGGGGCGGGGTGGTGGGCGGTTGACCGCCGCAGGCATAGGGCTCCCAGTACCAGGTGCTGATGATGGGGTCGTAGCCCGGGTTGTCGTGCTCGGCGATGTAGTACTGGCCGTTGGTGTAGCGCACGATGCTTCCCGTGGCGTACCAGGTGCCGGCGGTCCAGTTCGGATAGTTGCAGGCGCCCGTGGGCGGCGGCGTGGTGCCACCTCCGCAGGAGCCCAGGTCCTGCCAGACGCCGGTGGTCCCCGGCGGAGCCTCGTTCTGGGTCCACCACTGCGCCTGGTAGTTGCGGCCGTTGTGAGAGACCTGGGCCCCTCCGGTGTAGACGGCCGACGACTGCCAGGATGCCGCACAGGCCGCGGCCGACGCCGGGGTCGACGGCAGGACCGCCAACAGGCCGCCGGCGACCGTCAGTGCCACGAGCGCGGCCAGGGCGCGCAGTCTCGACATAGTCACTCCTTCCCTGGGATTTCGA
Source organism: Micromonospora sp. NPDC005291 (assembly GCF_040607415.1). NCBI lineage: Bacteria > Bacillati > Actinomycetota > Actinomycetes > Micromonosporales > Micromonosporaceae > Micromonospora > Micromonospora sp. NPDC005291. The sequence continues at coordinate 114,899 of NZ_JBEXGR010000016.1, read as the reverse complement.
GCGTCAGATCGACGGAAGTTACTGTAACATCATCTGTTCACAATCTTTACTATTAGGTGGACTAGAAGTCGTCGTCGAAGGCGACCGTGCCGGTCACGCCGACCTGGTACGCCGAAACCCGCCGCTCGAAGAAGTTGGACAGCTCCTGCACGTCCTGCAACTCCATGAAGGCGAACGGATTGCTCGACCCGTAGTGCGGCGCGATGCCGAGCTGGGCGAGACGGCGGTCGGCCACGTGCTGGAGGTACTCCCGCATGTCGGTCAACGTCAGGCCGGGCACGCCGTGGCCCACCAGGTCCTCGGCGAACTGCACCTCACACTCGACGGCCTCGGTGAGCATCTGCCGAACCTGGTCGGCGAGGTCGTCGTCGAACAGGTCCGGCTCCTCGCCACGAACCGTGTCGACGACGTCGAACGCGAACGCCATGTGCATGGACTCGTCGCGGAACACCCAGTTGGTGCCGGAGGCCAGACCGTGCAGCAGGCCACGGGAGCGCAGGAAGTAGACGTACGCGAACGCGCCGTAGAAGAACAGCCCCTCGATGCAGGCGGCGAAGCAGATCAGGTTGAGCAGGAACGTCCGCCGGTCCTCCCGGGACCGCAGCTCTCGCAGATCGCTCAGCGAGTCGATCCAGCGGAAGCAGAACTCGGCCTTGCGGCGGATGGAGGGGATGTTCTCGATGGCCGCGAAGGCGGCGAACCGCTCGGTCTCGTCGGGCACGTACGTGTCGAGCAGGTTCAGATAGAACTGGACGTGCACAGCCTCCTCGAACAGCTGCCGGGACAGGTAGAGGCGACCCTCGGGGCTGTTGACGTGCTGGTAGAGGTTGAGCACCAGGTTGTTGGCGACGATCGTGTCGCCGGTGGCGAAGAACGCCACCAGGCGGCTGACCAGGTGCCGCTCGGCCGGCGACAGTTTGTCGAGGTCGGCGAGGTCGGCGTGCAGGTCGACCTCCTCGACCGTCCAGGTGTTACGGATGGCGTCGCGGAACCGGTCGAAGAAGTGCGGGTAGCGCATCGGGCGGAGGGTGAGGTCCATCCCGGGGTCGAGCAGCATGTGCGTGGTCCTCGTGTCGGCGGTGGTGTCGGCGGTGGTCACTGGCAGGCCTCGCACGACTCGGGGTTCTCCAGCGAGCAGGCCAGCGTCTCGGCGTCCGACGGCGCGACAACCGCGACGGTGGCCTGCTGGATCCGCGTGGCGGGGCGCGAGCGCAGGTAGTAGGTGGTTTTCAGCCCGGCCTTCCAGGCGTACAGGTACATCGAGGAGAGCTTGCCGATGGTGGGTGAGGCCAGGAACAGATTCAGCGACTGAGACTGGTCGATGAACGGGGCTCGGGCGGCGGCCAGGTCGATCAGCGCACGCTGCGGCAGCTCCCACGCGGTGCGGAACAACTCCCGGACGCCGGACGGCAGCTCCGCGATGTCCTGCACCGACCCCTCCGCCCGCTTGATCGCCGAACGGACCCGGTCGGTCCACAGGCCACGCGCCTTCAGCTCGCGTACCAGGGCGGTGTTGACCTGGAGGAACTCCCCCGACAGGGTCTCGCGCTTGAACAGGTTGGACACCTGCGGCTCGATGCACTCGTAGCACCCCGCGATCGAGGCGATGGTCGCCGTCGGCGCGACCGCCACCAGCAGCGAGTTGCGCAGCCCGTACTCCTCGATCTGCTGCCGCAGCGCGGCCCAGCGCGCGGTCTGCGTGCCCTCGCCACCCCACAGGTCGGGCTGAAGCTGGCCTCGCGCGACCCGGGTCTGCCCAAACGCCGGGTGCGCGCCGAAGCGGCGCGCCAGGTCGGCGGAGGTCTCCAACGCGGTCAGGTACAGCTCCTCGCTGATCCGGGTGGACAGCTCCCGCGCGGCCGGAGAGTCGAACGGCAGTCGCAGCGCGAAGAACACGTCCTGCAAACCCATCAGCCCGAGCCCGACCGGCCGCCAGCGGGGATTGCTCGCCTCCGCCTGCGGGGTCGGGTAGTAGTTGATGTCGATGACCCGGTCGAGGAACGTCACCGCGGTACGGATCGTGGCGCGCAGGCGCTCCCAGTCGATGCCGGCGTCGGTGAGGTGGGCGGCGACGTTCACCGAGCCCAGGTTGCACACCGCGGTCTCGGCGTCGCTGGACACCTCGATGATCTCGGTGCACAGGTTGGACAGGTGCACCACGTTGCCCGGCTCGGCCGTCTGGTTGCACAGCCGGTTGGCGGCGTCCTTGAAGGTCATCCACCCGTTGCCGGTCTGGGCGAGGGTGCGCATCATCTTCCCGTACAGCTCCCGCGCCGGGACCTGCCGCGCGTAGCGACCCTGCGCCTCGGCCTCCCGGTACGCGGCGTCGAACCGCTCCCCCCACAGGTCGGGCAGCTCCGGCACCTCGTGCGGGTCGAACAGCGACCACATCTCGTCGGCCTCGACCCGGCGCATGAACTCGTCCGGGATCCAGTTGGCCAGGTTCAGGTTGTGGGTGCGCCGGGCGTCCTCCCCGGTGTTGTCCCGCAGTTGCAGGAACTCCTCGATGTCCGGATGCCACGGCTCCAGGTAGACGCAGGCCGCGCCCTTGCGCCGACCGCCCTGGTTGACCGCGGCGACGCTCGCGTCCAGCGTGCGCAGCCACGGCACGATCCCGTTGGACTGCCCGTTGGTGCCGCGGATCAGCGCGCCCCGGGATCGGACCCGGGAGTACGCGATGCCGATGCCACCGGCGAACTTGGACAGGTTCGCGACCTGCGCGTACCGCTGGTAGATCGAGTCCAGCTCGTCGCGCGGCGAGTCGACCAGGTAGCAGGAGGACATCTGGGTGTGCCGGGTCCCGGAGTTGAACAGCGTCGGTGAGCTGGGCAGGTACGCCAGGCTGGACATCAGCCGGTAGAAGTCGACCGCCTCGTCGGGCGTACGGGACAGCCCGCAGGCCACCCGCAGCAGCCAGTACTGCGGGGTCTCCAGCACCAGCCGGCTGGTGGGGTGGCGCAGCAGGTACCGGTCGTACACCGTGCGCAGGCCGAAGTACTCGAACCTCCGGTCACCGTCCGGATCGATGGCGTCGTCGAGCATCGTGGCGTGCGCGGCGACGAACACGGCGGTGTCGTCACCGATCAGTCCCTCGGCGTGGCCGATCCGGATCGCCGCGCTGAACGAGGTGACGCCCTGCCGACGCACCTCCTTCTCGACGTAACCGGCCAGCAGCCGGGCGGCGAGGCGCGAGTACTGCGGTTCCTCGCCGATCATCTCGGCCGCGGTCTGGATGGACAGCCGGTCCAGCTCGGCCGTCGTCGCGCCGTCGTACAGGCCGCTGATCGTGCGGGTGGCCACGCGCATCGGGTCGACGTCGGCGAGGTCGTCGGCCCACCGCTCGACGGCCCGGACGATCTTGTTCACGTCCACGGACTCGGTGGCGCCGTTGCGCTTGCGGACCTGCATCGGCGTCCGCCGCAGGGCCGGGACTACCTCGGTGACTGTCACCACTCACTCCTCGCGAGTTCGAGACCTGATGGCCCTCGGACGCGAGGAGAAGACGGACACCGGCGGACGCCACGCCGGTCGGGCGTGGGTCAGGTGGCGTCAGCCGTCCCACGCGGCCTCAGACCGCCGCCCACCCGGGTACGGGTGCGCGGCGCGCTGGCAGGTCTTCGGACTCGCGGGCACGACCGGGCTCGCCGATCTCCTACTGGCCGTCGCTTCCCAGGCCGATTGGTGGCCCAGTGCTGATGACGGCGGTCGTTCCCACTCACCGCTGCGGGACAGTCCCGGATTTTCACCGGGTTCCCTCTTGCCTCGACCACTCGGGATGAGCGGCCGAACCAGCTGCGCTCGACACCATATATAGGGACGCTGCGGTTGTCACACCCCACATGTCGGTCCCGGGCGTGTCGGTGGCGGGCTGGTGACGACCGTCACCGGTCCCCCGCCGGCGGGTCAGTTCGCGACGGCGACCGGCTCCGGGGCACGCGAGCGTCGCTCGGCCGCGAAGCTGACACCCGCGAGGCCCAGCCCGAGAATCGCAAGGGCCACGCCCACCCAGGCCGGCGCGAGGTAGCCGAAGCCCGCGGCGATGGCAACGCTGCCCAGAGCGGCGCCGAGGCTGTTCGCGATGTTCATGGCGGACTGGTTCATCGCCGCACCCATCAACTGCGCACCCGGCGCCACCGTGATCAGGCGCGCCTGTAGGACCGGCCCCAGGTAGAGGCTGGTCGCGCCCACCAGGAACGCGCCCACGAACAGGCCGACGCGGTTCGACGCGACGAGGCTGAAGACGGCGATGCTCACGATCATGGCGACAAAACCGACGATCATGCTCCGGCGCAGGTCCCGGTCCGCGAGCCAACCACCCAGGGCATTGCCGACGGTCATGCCCAGGCCCACCGCGACCAGCACCCACGGGACCGTCGCGGCCGAGAGGCCGGCGACGTCGGTGGTGACCGGTGCGATGTAGGTGTTGACCGCGAAGAACCCGGCGAAGCCCACCGCCCCGACGGCCGCGACGAGCCACACCTGCGAGGTCCGCAGCGCCCTCAACTCGGCGGCCGGGGATGCGTCGACCGCCGCGACGACCTCCGGGACGACCGCCAGCACCGCCAACAGGGTGAGCACGAACACCCCGGCGATGACCAGGTACGCCGTACGCCAACCGGCCGCCTGCCCGAGCCGCGTGATCAGGGGTACGCCCACCACGTTGCTCACGGTCAGGCCACTGAGCACGGCGGCGAACCCCCGGGCCTCGTTACCGGGGCCCATCAGGGTGGCCGCGAGCAGACCGGCCGCTCCGAAGTACGCGCCGTGCGGCAGCGCCGCGACGAACCGGGCCACCAGCACCAGGTCGAACGTCGGCGCGGTCGCCGACGCGATGGTGCCGACGACGAAGAGGACGAGCAGCCCGAGCACCAACTTCTTGCGTGGCAGTCGGGCGGTCAGGGCGGCGAGCAGGGGCGCGCCCACGACCACGCCGAGCGCGTACGCGGTGATCATCCAGCCCGCGCGAGCCACCGCGCCCGACGACGACTGGGCGTACTGCTGCGGGAGTAGATCGCGTGCGATGTCGGGCAGCAGCCCCATCGCCACGAACTCGGTCAGGCCGACCGCCACCCCGCCCAGCGCCAACGCGACAACCGCCGCCAGGCGTCGACCTCTGCTCAATCCATGCACCGAGCGAATTTAGCAACAGCGTTGCGTAATAGGGTGGTGGGATGACGCGCACCACAGCCGACGTCACCTTCCTGCGCGGCTACAACCAGGCGCTGGTCATGGCGTTGGGACGTACCGTGCGGACGTTCGAGCGGTCGACCGTGGTCGACGCCACCGGTCTGACGCCGCAGGCGGTCTCCAAGGTCATCGCCCGTTTGACCGCCGACGGCCTGCTCCGTCCCGCCGGCGTCCGCCGCCCGGGGATCGGCAAGCCCGCCATCGTCTATGAACTCGTCCCGGAGAGCCGGTACGCGATCGGCGCCCACGTCGCCCGCCGCACGCTGCGGCTGGTGCTGGTCGACCTGGCAGGCACCGTGCACTACTCGGCGGTCAGCCCGCTGCCCGGCGACTTCACCCCGGAGCAGCTTCTCGACGCCCTGAAGTCCGGCATCGACGCGATCACCGGCAGCAACGACCTCGATGGTCGGCTGACCGGCGTGGGCATCGGCATGATCGGCCCGCTGGACCACGCGAATGGCCTGGTCCGTGACGCCCACGGCCTGCGGCACTGGCACGACGTACCGCTGCGCGAGATCGCCGAGACGCACCTGGGCCTGCCCGTCCACCTCGACAAGGACGTCACCGCGGGGATCACGGCCGAGGCGTGGCGGCACGGCGGGACGTTCGGCGACGCGGTCCTCATCATGGTCGAGTCGGGCATCGGCGGGGGCTTCTGGCTGGGCGGCACGGCCCACCGGGGCGCACACACCAACGCCGGGGAGTTCGGCCACACCGTTGTCGAACTGGATGGGCCGCCGTGCGTCTGTGGGCGCCACGGATGCCTGGAGATCGTGCACAACCACGCTGCCGAGGCCGGGGACATCGGGCGGGCTGCTCGCGTCCTGGCGGTCGGGGTCGTCAACCTGCTCCAGACACTCGACCTCTCCCACGTGGTGCTGGCGGGCGCCGATCTCCTGCGGCACGCGCAGCAGTATCTCGCGGCGGTCGAGGAAGCCGTCCACACCGACGTGCCACGCGCGGACTGGCTCAGCACGGACGTGACGCTGTCCAGCCTGGGCGCGGACGTGATCGCCGCGGGTGCCGCCATGCAGGTCCTCGACAAGCACTACGGCGTTCCGGATCTCGCTCCGCCCCAGCGGCAACGGTCCGCCGGACGGGACCGGCATCCAGGCGTAAAGATTTGATGTATCAAGGCAATGCGTGGAACGAATCCCGCCGTCAATACGGGTGATCCGAGCCGAACATCCAATCTTCGGCGCCGGCATTCGACTCCCCGCACCAAACCGTACGCGGTCCCCTGAACCACTTTGGTGCCACCGCGTCAGCGCGAGCGGTCAGCTCCACAGTGGATGACACAAGCCTGCTACCAGGTGAGGAGCCGGCCAGATCCGGAGTTGACCGCAGCGACGGAGGCCGCGGTGGTTCGCGGCAACCGGTACGGAGGTCGGGAGGACACCGGTCGACACCCGCATGGAAACGTTGGATGTCTATGGTCCAGGGATGATCGACGTCGTTGACGCGTCGAAGCGGCGCTCCGTATACTCCCATTGATCATCTGATCTTTTGGTTAGCCGGGCGAGGAGCGCATGCCGCAGATCACTGCCGTCACCGTCGAGGACGTCCGCTTCCCCACCTCCCTGACCGCCGACGGGTCCGACGCCATGAACAAGGACGGCGACTACTCGGCGGCCTACGTCGTTCTGCACACCGACGGCGTCGACAGCGTGGGTGCGCCGCTCGCGGGTCACGGCCTGACCTTCACCATCGGTCGAGGCAACGACATCGTCGTCGCGGCGGCGGTCCACCAGGCGCGGCGGCTCGTGGGTCTGGACGTGGCGACGATGGCGGCGGACATGGGGGCGGTCTACCGCCTGCTCACCTCCGACTCGCAGCTGCGGTGGCTCGGGCCGGAGAAAGGCGTCGTCCACCTGTCGCTGGCGGCCGTGCTGAACGCCTCGTGGGACCTGGTCGCCCGGGTCGCCGACAAGCCGCTGTGGCGCCTGCTCGTCGACATGTCCCCCGAGCAACTCGTCGACATCGCGGACCTGCGCTACCTGTCCGACGCACTGACCCGGGACGAGGCACTGGCCATCCTGCGCGCCAGGGAGAGCACGAAGGCTGATCGCCTCGCCGAGCTCGCCCGCACCGGCTACCCCGCCTACACCACCTCGGCCGGCTGGCTCGGCTACGGCGACGACAAGCTGCGCCGGCTGTGCCAGGAAGCGGTGGACACCGGCTACGGCTACGTCAAGCTCAAGGTGGGCGCCAACCTCGACGACGACATCCGGCGCTGCACGATCGCCCGGGAGATCCTCGGCCCACATCGCAACCTGATGATCGACGCCAACCAGGTGTGGGACGTCGGTCAGGCCATCGAGTGGGTCACGGCTCTCGCCCAGTTCAAGCCTCTGTGGATCGAGGAGCCGACCAGCCCCGACGACATCCTGGGCCACGCGGCCGTCCGCCGCGCTGTCGCTCCCATCGGGGTCGCCACCGGCGAGCACTGCCACAACCGGGTGATGTTCAAGCAACTGTTCCAGGCCGGGGCCATCGACTTCTGCCAGTTGGACACCGGCCGGTTGGCCAGCATCAACGAGATCGTCGCCGTGCTGCTCCTCGCTGCGAAGTTCGGCGTCCCCGTCTGCCCACACGCCGGCGGTGTCGGGCTGTGCGAGATGGTCCAACACGTGTCGGTGCTCGACTACGTCGCGATCTCGGGGGATCTCACCGACCGTGTCACCGAGTTCGTCGACCACCTGCACGAACACTTCACCGATCCGTGTGTCGTCCGGGACACCGGGTCGGGCAGCGGTTACGTGCTGCCCGGCCGGCCCGGCTACTCCACCCAGATGCGTCCCGAGTCGGTCGCGCAGTACCGGTTCCCCGACGGCCACTACTGGGCGGCACCGACTACCGTGTCATCTCCGGAGCCGTACGTGATCGCGGGTGGCACGGCCACCCCCGCCGGCCGCTAGGGGGTGTCATGTCTCGCACCGACGAAGTGGTGAACGGCATCAAGCGGATGATCCTGGAAGGGACATTCAAGCCCGGTGACCGGCTGCCCATCGAGAAGGACCTGGCCGAGTCGCTCGGTGTCTCGCGGGGATCGCTGCGCGAGGGGATGTCGGCCCTGTCGATCCTTGGCATCGTCAACATCCGCCAGGGTGACGGCACCTACGTCACGAACCTCGACGCGCCGCAACTGCTGGCCCCGATGGGCTTCGTGGTCGATTTTCAGGGCCAGGGCGACCCACGGCACATCCACACCGTCCGACGGCTGCTGGAGTGCGAGGCCGCCCGGTTGGCGGCGACCAGGATCACCGACGAGGCCCTCGCCCAGGCAGGGGAACTGCTCGACGAGGCGGCCCGGATCGTCGGTCAGTCACCTCAGGACCACGAGCGGCTCATCGAGATCGACATCGCCTTTCACCGGATCATCGCTGTGCACGCCGAGAATCCGGTGCTCGTCGGGCTGATCGAGGCGTTCGCCGGGCGCACCGTACGCGGGCGGCTCTGGCGGAGCCTGCACGAGGAGGGCGCGGACCGGCGCACCCACGATGAGCACGTGGCGATCCTGAAGGCGCTCCTGGCGCGCGACCCGGAGCGGGCCCGCATTCGGATGGCCAACCACCTGATCGGGGTGGAGGAGTCGTTGCACGTGTTGCCCGACGACGCGACGTGAGCGCCGAGACCGCACGGTCCTGAGCGCTCCGGTAGGCGACCGCCGTCACCGCTCGTCCCGTTCCGCGCTGGTGCTACCCGTCATCGCCGCGACCAGGTCGTCAGTGGTGACCTCGTCCGCGCGAAGCCGGGCCGCCCGCCGGCCGAGGCGCAGCACCTCGACCCGGTCGGCGATCTCAAGCACCTGCGGCATGTTGTGGCTCACCAGCACCACCGACATGCCGGCGTCACGGGCACGCCGGACGACGTCGAGCACCCGCCCGGTCTGGACGACGCCGAGCGCCGCGGTGGGCTCGTCGAGGATGACCACGTTGGTCGCCCAGATGATGGCGCGGGCCACCGCGACGCACTGCCGTTGCCCACCGGACAACATCGCGATCGGGGTGGTGACCCGGGGGATCCGCACACCCAGCTCGTCGAGGGCCGCGGCGGCGCCCTGCCGCATGGCGCGCTTGTCGAGCAGCCCCAGCCGACCGAGTGGCCCGGAGCGCAGGATCTCCCGCCCGAGATACAGGTTGGCGGCCACGCTGAGGTCGTCGGCGACGGCGAGATCCTGGTAAACGGTCTCCACCCCCGCGCGCCGGGCGTCGACCGGGGTGGCGAACTGGACGGGACGACCGCCCACCCGGATCTCGCCCTTGTCCGGCGGGTGCACACCGGACAGCGTCTTGATCAGGGTGCTCTTTCCCGCGCCGTTGTCGCCGATCAGCGCGACGACCTCACCTCGGTGGACGGTGAAGTCGGCACCGCGCAGCGCCTCGACGTGCCCGAACCGCTTGACGATGCCGCGGGCTTCGAGGACCGGTGGTTCCTCGGCCCTCGGTTGCTGATCGGTGTCGGCCGTGGCCGTTGGGGTGGTGCCCATCACTGCACCGGGGGGTTGGCGCAGCTGGGTTCGAGCACCGCCTTGATCTCCGCGGAGTCGACGTTCTCCTTGGTGACGAACGTGACGCCGGTGTCGGCCGATGCCAGCGGCGCCTTGTCCCGGAGGTGCTTGACCATTTTGTCGACGCCGAAGTAGCCCATCTTGAACGGGTTCTGCACGACCAGCGCCGAGATCTGGCCGCTGCGCAGCCCGGCGACCTCGTCCGGGGCGGCGTCCCAGCCGATGATGACCACCTTGCCCGACTTGTTCGCCGCCTGGATGGCCTGCGCCGCGCCGAGCACGCTCGGCTCGTTGGCGGCGAAGACGCCGGCGAGGTTGGGGTTGGCGGTGAGGATGTTCTCGGTGACGCGTCGTGCCTCGTTGACGTCACTGCGGCTGGGCTGCTGGCCGACCAGCTTCAGGTTGGGGAACTGGGCGAGGCCGGCCTTGAAGCCGTCGACCCGCTCGGTGTTGGTCTGCGAACCGGGCTGGAACTCGACCAGCGCCACCTCGTGGTTGCCGGGGCCCAGTTCGGTGGCGAGCAGCTTCGCCGCCTCGGTGGCCGACGCACGGTTGTCGGTGGCGAAGAGGGGCACGCCCGACGGCTGCGGGCTGGTGCCAGAGTCGATCATCGCGACCGGGATCTTGGCGTTCAGCGCCTGGTCGGTGGCCGGTGCCAGGGCGCGGGAGTCGGTCGCCGCGTAGACGATGCCGTCGACCTTCTTGGTGACGAAGTTCTGGATCAGGTTGACCTGGCCCTCGACATCGGTCTCGGTGGTCACGCCGTCCCACTGGACGGTGACGTTTCCCGCGCGCTGCGCGGCGCACTCCGCGCCCGCCTTCACCGTGTTCCAGTAGTCGGCCCCAACGGCCTTCGGTACGACGGCGAGCTTCAACGGACCGCTCGCGTCCTTGGTCGCGCCGTCACCTCCGTCACGGACCTCGACCCCGCCGCAGGCGCTGAGAAGAGCGGTCGCCGCGGCCACGGCCAGGATTGCCTGTGCGCGCAGGAGGGGCCTTCGCGCCCGCCGGTTGGTGGTGGTGTGCGCCATGGTGTGTGTCCTTCCTCGTTCGGACTCTCGGAATGGCATGTCACCCGCGGGATTCGAGCCGCCGGCGGCGGTACTGGTCGAAGTAGACGGCGGCCCAGATGATCAGGCCGACGATCACCTGCTGGTAGTGGATGCTGATGTCGAGCAGGACGGCGCCGTTGCGCACCAGGGCGATGAGGAACGCGCCGATGATCGTCCCGACGATCCGGCCCTGACCCCCGAACAGGCTGGCTCCACCGATGACCGCGGCGGCGATCACGTCGAGCTCCAGCGAGATCCCGTAGTTCGGCTGCCCGGAGTTGACCCGGGAGGCGGCGATCATGCCGCCCAGCCCGACCAGCACACCCGCCAGCACGTACACCCCGGTCAGGTGACGCCCCACCCGGATGCCGGAGCGCCGGGCGGCCTCCAGATTGGAGCCCATCGCGTAGGTGTGCTGACCGAAGCGGGTCTGGGAGAGCAGGAAGGCCACACCGACGGCGACGAGAACGGTGATCACCACGGCGAACGGAATGCCGAGGATCTCCCCGTTGCCGAGCAGTTGGAACGATCGGGGCAGGCCGTAGACGCCGACCGCTCCGGTGATGATGAAGACGAGACCGCGGCCCACGGACATCGTTCCCAGGGTCGCGATGAACGGCGGGATCCGGGCCACGGTCACCAACAGCCCGTTCAAGAGCCCAGCCAGCGCGCCGACGCCGATCGCGACCACCGTCGCCGCCCAGAGCGGAAAGCCGAGGTCGCGGACGACCATCGCTCCCACAACGCCGGCGAGCGCGGCGACCGACCCCACGGACAGGTCGATGCCCTTCGTGATGATGACCATCGTCTGCGCCGTGGCGATGATGGCGATAACCGCGGTCTGCGCCCCGATGTTGAACAGGTTGTCCGCCGTCAGGAAATAGGGACTGGCGAAGGTCAACGCGATGAACAGGACGACGAGCGCGGTGGCGGCGGTGAACTCGGAGACGGCGTGGGAGATCCGTTCCCGGAACCAGTCGCCGGGTTCGGCGCGCTGCGTGTCGGCGGTTGCCTCGACGGAACTCATCGTCGGCCCTGACCTCCCCAAGCGTGGCGCCGGCACGCGACGGATGACCCGCCGGCACGCCAGGCACCTGTGAGCAACCGAGCCTCCTCGGAAGGGAGAGGCACGGGCTCACGCCCGCACCACCCGGGGGAGATAGGTCGGATGTTTCCCTCAATCAGGCGTTACCCTGCCACGCATTCACAGGTGTTGCCAAGGTCTTGCGGCCATGTTTTGTCATCGTTACCCGAGCCACCGGAGGCATACGTCTGATCAAAACCGCAGAACCTGCGGCCGAACGGCACAGCCCAGGCCGTGCGGTGGTCGCCGATCGGCGGTCGACCAGTCGAGGTCCACACAGGATCGGCGGTCACGACGGACCGTGAACGCTGCTGCCGAAGCCAGCGAGGGCTCCCGGCCCGTCAGGCCGCGAGCCCCCGCGTCGTCACGACGCCGCCAGCCGGTACGCCCGCCGGGCGGTCTGTCGCCAGATCGCGGCGCGCTCGTCGTCGCGGAGCGGGTCCAGCAGGTCGGCGAGGACCTCGACCCATCGGGTGTACGAGGTGGCGAGCAGGCACACCGGCCAGTCCGAGCCGAACATCAGCCGGTCGGGTCCGAACACGTCGAGCGCGTGCTCGACGGCGGGCCGCACGTCCGACGTCGTCCAGGACGGCCCGTCGACCTCGGTCACCAGGCCGGACAGCTTCGCCGTCGTGTTGGGCTCGGCGGCGAGCGCCCGCAGGTCACGGGGCCAGTCGCCGAGGCCGGCACGCCCGAGCTCGGGCTTGCCGAGGTGGTCCAGGACGAACCGCATCTGGGGCAGGTCGCGGACGAGCCGGGTGGCCGCCGGTAGTTGGTGGTGGCGCACCAGCAGGTCGAAGGCGAGGCCGGCGGCGCCCACGGCGGCGATGCCCCGCCGGACGTCCGGGCGGTCGAGGTACGCCGGGTCGGGTTCGGACTGGACCAGGTGGCGGATCCCGACCAGCCGTTCTCCGCCCCGTGCCGCCCGGAGTCGGCCGAGACGATCGCCGACGTCGTCGGCGGTCAGGTCGACCCAGCCGACGACCCCGGCGATGAGAGGATCGTCGGCCGCGATGCCCAGCAGCTCGGGCGTCTCCGTTCGAACGGCGACGGACTGCACGACGACGGTCTGGGTGACTCCGGCGGCCCGGGCCGCCGGGGCGAGGTCGACCGGGGTGAAGTCGTCGTCGATCGCGGCCATGGTGTGCGGATCGATCCAGGGCTGCGGGTGTCGTGCCCGGACCCAGAGGTGGTGGTGCGCGTCGACGATGCCCTGTCGCTGCGCTGCCTCGTTGGTCGTCATCGGACACGTCCTGGCACGTTCACGTACAACCCACACCCCGCCCAGTCATTGGTCGAACGCCCGGGTCGGCCCGGTGTTTCGGACCTGATCCGGCAGTCTGACCATGTTAGCGGTAACAGCTTCGACCCACGTTGAGTTTTGGTATGACGAATCCGCCGGTGCCGAACTGAGTCGACAAGCTGACGCGTCCGGCTCGCGGGGCCGGGTTGACCGCCTCAGGCGGCACCGCTACCGTCGACCCACTATCTGCGGCGACGCGAGGGAAGCCGGTGTGAATCCGGCGCGGTCGCGCCACTGTGAGCGGTTTCCAGCTTGGATGGGGGCCGCGAGCCAGGACGCTCGGTCGTCCGCAGCCTTGCGATGGGGACGCGTCATCCCCGGGGAGGTTCGTGTACCCATGTCTAGTTCCACGTCCAGCCAGCCGTTGGTGCATCCCGCTGGCACCGCCCGTCTCCTGTGGATGGTCCTGGCGACGGTCGTCGCACTCACCCTGCTGGCCTACCTCGTCGCCTTCGACCAGGGGGCGGTCTCGCGCAGCGGCACGTACCTGCACGAGCTGATGCACGACGGCCGGCACCTGCTCGGTGTCCCGTGCCACTGAACGACACCACCGCGCCCCCGTTCGTCACCGTCCTCGTCCGCGGGCTGCTCGCCGGCCTGATCGCCGGGCTACTCGCCGGGGCGTTCGCCTACGTCGCCGGCGAGCCGCACGTCGAGGCGGCCATCGCGATCGAGGAGGCGGCCGCGCACGCCGAGCCCGCAGCCGGTGGGCACCAGCACGACGACGAGGATGCCCTGGTCACCCGGAGTGGCCAACGCGGCGGCCTGTTCCTGGCCACCGGCCTGTTCGGCGCCGCGATGGGCGGTCTGCTGGCCACGGCGTACGTCCTGCTGTCCCGCCGCCGGCGGGCCTACGACGACGGGCGGTCGGGCCTGCTGCTGGCCGGCGCGGCGCTGCTCGGCGCGGTGATCGTGCCGTTTCTCAAGTATCCGGCGAACCCACCGGCGGTCGGCGACCCGGCGACCATCAACCAACGAACGGGCACCTACCTGCTGATGGTGGTGCTCGGTCTGGTGGCCGTCTGGGCTGGCTCACTGGGCTACCGCGCGGTCGGCGCCCAGGCGCCGTCGTGGCTGCGCGTCGCCGCGGCCGTAGGCGGATTCCTGCTGGTCACGGCAGTGTCGTACGTGGTGTTGCCGTCCTTCCAGGAGGTCCCGGACGGCTTCCCCGCGACCCTGCTGTGGGACTTCCGCCTCGCCTCGCTCGGCACCCAGGTGGTGCTCTGGACCGGGATCGGCCTGCTGTTCGCGGCCCTGATGCACCACGACCAGCGCCGCCGCGCCGTCGCCGCACTTCCGAGCACGTGACCGCGACCAGCCTCCGGCTGGTCGCCCACGGTCGCACCGCCGCCCTGCGGCGGGCCCGGTTCGGCGGGAATGACGACGGATTGGACGAGGGTGGCCGACGTGCCGCCCTCGCCCTGTCCCCCGCCGGACCCGACCGGCGGGCGCTGCTGGGCTGCACCGACGTCTGCCTGTCCAGCCCTGCGACGGCGGCCACCCAGACCGCGTACGCCCTCGGGCTCACGCCCACCGTCGAGGCGGCGCTGGCCGACTGCGACTACGGCGACTGGACCGGCCGGTCGTTGGAGGAGATCGGCACCGAGCAGCCCGACGCGCTGCGCGAGTGGTTGTCCGCGCCGGACGCCGCGCCGCACGGGGGCGAGTCGGTTCTGGCACTGCGCAACCGGGTCGGACACTGGCTGGACGGGCAGCGCGGCCTCGGTCGGCGGGTCATCGCCGTCACTCACCCGCTCGTGATCCGGGTCGCGGTCGTGCACGCGCTGGGGCTGCCGATGGCGACGTACCGGCAGCTGGACGTCGAGCCGTTGGCGATCGTCCAACTCACCGACCATGGCTCGCGGTGGCAGCTACGACTGAGCGCGCCGTTACGAAGCGGACCGGCGACCGGCGATGCAGTCGTGGGCGGGCCGTGATCACGGCCCGCCCACGACATCTCTGCTACACCCCCGGTTCTAGTCGGTGACGGTGAACGGTCGGGACACCTTCGTCGCCGACGTGGCACCGGTCAGCGTGACGCTGGTCGCGCCCGCCTTCGCCGCACCCGGGACACTGACCGTCGCGCCGGAGATCACGCCGTCACCATTCGCGGGGACGGTGCTGACGGCGAGGTCGTTCCCGAAGGTGATCGTGACCGCCTCGTTCGGCACGAACCCGGAACCGTCGACCGTGATCGCCGTGCCGCGTGGGCCTGACGCGCTCAGCAGCACCACCCGCGGCTGGTAGCTCGGCGCCTCCGCCTGCTCGGTCACCTGGACGGTGGCCGTGGCGGGCGTACGAGAGGACGCGCCTGTCGCGGTGACGGCGTACCGGCCGGGCTGCGCATCACCGGACGTCGGGACCGAGGCTCGTACCGTTCCCGTCGCGGAGGCCGCGACCTTCGTGGTCCGGGCCGGGTCGGTGCCGACGCTGACGGTCACCTGCTCGCCGGCGGCGAACCCGCTGCCGTCGACGGTGATCGCGCCACCGGTGGTGACGGTGCCGTCCGCCGACAGCGCGATCGCCGGCTGGGATCCGCCACGTGCCACGGTCACGGTGAAGGCCTCGGTGCTGCTCGACACCGTGTCCCACGCGGTGACGTGCACCGTGTAGGTGCCCTCCCGCGCGTAGGTGTGCTGCCCGCTCATGGCACCGGACGATCCGATCGTCACGTCGTCCGGAGCCGTGCCGTCACCCCACTGGACGCGGGCACGGTAGCCCGTCGTGCCGGGAACGCCGCCGGTCACCGAACCCAGGTTCGCCGCGAGGGCCTGCCCGGCGTTCGCCGTCTGGTCCTTCGGGGCGACGGTCGCCAGCGCGGGGGCCGCCGTGCCGTCGTTCGCGACGGCGAACACGTGGATCCGGCCCGCCGAGCGGGGGTCACCGGTCTGCGTCGGCAGGGTCACCGACACCAGCGTCTTGCCCGCCGGGATCTGGTACGGCGCGGTGGCGAACAGGAACGGCTGGGCGCCGTCCCGGCTCGTGCCCTGCAGCCGGTACGCCGTCCTGGCAACGACGATGTTGCCGTAGGACGGGGTGCCGTTGGCGTTGCCGCCCAGCGTCCAGTCACTCATCTGGATCGGGACGCTGGCCGTGCTGCCGTCGCTGAACGTCGCCGTGCCGGTGGTGCTCTGGTTGCCCTGCGTTCCGGCACCGATGAACGAGATGCTCCTGGCGTCGTCCGGAAGGTCGAGAACGACCGTCGCACCGTTACCGGTGGCGTTGTCCGGCTGCCCGGCCGGGATCACCGGCAGCGTGAACTGCAGCGCCGTTCCGGGAACCTGCTGCCGCTGACCCTGGGTCGCGCCGCCCGCCGCCAGGGCAACCCGCGAGTACGCCCACGACTTGGCGTCGCAGTCCGCCGCGAGAACCCCTTCGTCGCCGATGCAGACGGTGTCGAACGCAGCGGTGAGGCCGGAGTTCGGGGCGTACGCCACCTCGACGCCGACCGTCGCGGAGCTCTGGCTTTCGCCGTCGGTCACCGTGACGGTCGCCTGGTGGTAGCCCGGCGTGGCGTAGGTGTGCGACCCACCGACGCTGTAGACGGCCCGCGAGCTCAGCGTCACGGTGCCCTCGGTGACCGGCGTGCCGTCACCCCAGTCGATCGTGGCCGTGTAACCGCTGGCGGTGCCGCCGGTGACGGAGGCCAGCGGCACCGAGACGGGCACGCCGGACGTCGCGTTGACGCTGCCCGCGGCGGTCACCGTGATGTCGCCGCCGCCCAGTTCGAGGTCCCCCCCGGCGAGCAACTCGATCTCGGCGAGGGTGGTCTGCGCGGCGCCGACGGTCTTCGTCACGGCGAGGCGGAACTGCGCGAACCGTCCTGGTTTGTCGATCGTGTACGGGCGGGTCTGGTTGCGCCACGGGAACACCTGGTCCTTGCGGGAGTCCACGGTGGCCCAGGTGATGCCGTCGTTGGAGCCCTGCAACCGCCACTCCGCCGGATCGCCCGCACTCGCCCCCGACGTGACGGTGTAGTACCTCGGCTTCTGCTTGCCACCACGGAAGGCCCAGTTGATCTGCGGCGTCGTTGAGGTGAAGGTCAGCTGCGTGGTCGACGAGTCGTCGAACAGCTTCGACGCGTCCTGGCCGCCGGTTGCGGTCGCGGTGCCGAGACCGGGGCCGGTGGTGTCCTGCAACGGCTTCGGCGCCTCGTCACCCTTGGTCAGCGACGGCGGCGCGTCGTTCTTGCCGCCGCCCCACGACGACGGATTGGGGCCCATCTGGAAGTCGATGGTGCCGCCCTTGGCGAGCGTGGCCACATCCAGGGACAGGCCGCGCTGCTTCTTGCCGTTGACCTTCACGTCCTGCACGTAGACGTTGCGCGTGCTGTTGTTCGGCGCGTTGACGACGATGTCGCCGGCGCTGCGGTGCACGGTCATCCTGGTGAACTGCGGTGAGCCGATGGCCCACTCGGACGACCCGGCCTGCAGTGGGTAGATGCCCAACGAACTGAGGATGTACCACGACGACATCTCGCCGTTGTCCTCGTCGCCCAGGTAGCCCTGACCGATCTCGCTACCGACGTAGAGGCGGCGCAGGATCTCCCGTACCGTCGCCTGAGTCTTGGCCGGTGCGCCAGCGACGTTGTACATGTACGGGATGTGGTGCGACGGCTGGTTGCTCATGCCGAGCTGACCCATCCGCACCGCGCGCGCCTCGAGCATCTCGTGGATGATGCCGCCGTACCCGCCGGGCCGGTCGGCCTTCTCCGGGGTGGAGAAGAACGTGTCGAGCTTGTCCCGCAGGGCCTTCTGACCGCCGTACAGGTTGGTGAGGCCCTGGCCGTCCTGCTGGGCGGTGAACGCGAAGTTCCACCCGTTGGTCTCGGTGTAGACGCCACCCCAGTCGAGCGGGTCACCGCCGAGGAAGTTACCGGCGGCGTCGCGGCCCTGGAAGAGCTTCGTCTTCGGGTCGAAGAGGTGGACGTAGTTGCGGGCACGCTCCAGGAAGTACCGCGACTCCTCCTTGAGGCGAGCGCGCTCCGACTTCGGCGTGGCCGGGTCCTTGGCGAGGGCCGCACCCATGTTGCCGATGCCGTAGTCGTTGATGTAGCCCTCCAGCGCCCACGACACCGATTCCCCCGTGGAGGTCGGCGTGTAACCGAGGAACAGGGAGGTCTCGATGCCCTTGCGTCCGACCGCGCTGCGCCCGGACGCGACGGTCGCGTCCTTGACGGCCGCGTCGTACGCCGCGAGCGGGTCGGGCAGCTTGACCCCGGTGAGGTACGCCTGGGCCAGAGCCACGTTCGCGCTGGTGCCGGTCATCAGATCGGCGTAGCCGGGGGACGACCAGCGGGCGATCCAGCCGCCGTCGCGGTAGTGCTGGACGAACCCGTCGGAGATCTTGGCGGCGACGTCCGGGTAGAGCAGCGCGTAGGCGGGCCACACGGTGCGGTAGGTGTCCCAGAAGCCGTTGTTGACGTAGATCTGCCCATCGACGATCTTCGCGCCGGTCTGGGTGGGGCTCGACGCGCCGGTGGGCGCCGAGACCGGGCTCGCGTACTGCCAGCGCGGCGCGGCAGCAGTGCCGGTGTTCTCCGACTGCGAGTTCGGGTAGAGGTTCAGCCGGTACAGGTTCGAGTACATCGTGACCAACTGCGCCTCGGTGGCGCCCCGCACCTCGACCCGGCCGAGCCGGTCCTTCCATGTCGCCGTCGCGGCGGCGTGGATCTGGTCGAAGCTCTTGCCGGTGACCTCCAGATCGAGGTTCCGACGCGCCTGGTCGACGGAGAGGAACGACGTCGCGAGGCGCATCGTCACCTCCCGGTTGGCGGAGACGTCGAAGGTGGCGGACGTCGCGGCGGACGCCGTCGGTGCCCGGTCGAAGGCGCCGGACACGAACATGCGGCTACGGCCGGCCGACAGGCCGCTTCCGTTGTCGACCCAGCCGGTGAGGGTGCCGTCCGCGCCGATGGTGAACGTGCCGTTGTGGAAGACGAGGCTTCCGCTCGCCTGCCCGGTCGGGAAGGTGAACCGCATGATCCCGGCGTGGTCGGTGGGCGACATCTCCGCGATCAGGCCGTTCTGCAGCGTGACCCGGTAAAGGTCCGGCTGTGCCACCTCGTCGTCGTGGGTGAAGGCGAGCGCACGGCTGGCGGGCTGACCGGTGAGGGACCCACCGCCGACGACCGGCATGACCGACATCTGGTTGCGGTCACCCATCCACGGGCTGGGCTCGTGCGAGATCGCGAGGCCCTGCAGCATGGGCAGGTTGGCCGCGTTGTTGACCCGGTGGTACTGGTACTCCCACGAGTCGGAGGTCGCGTCGGTCACCGGGGTGAAGAAGTTGAAGCCGTTCGGCACCGCGGTGATCGGCAGGTTGTTGCCGCGCGAGAAACCGCCCGTCGAGTTGGTGCCGCGCCGGGTGTCGACGTAGTTGGTCAACGTCGAGCCGTCGATCGGGGTCGGCGACGCCTCCAGCTCGATGTCGTCGAGCCACCCCTGGAACCGGGTCTCCTCGGTGGCCTGCGGGTTGTCGTACGCGAGCAGGATGCGGTCGATCGTCTTGCCGCGTGCGACCGTGCCGAGGTCGGCCTGCACCAGGTTCCACTGGTCGGCGTAGAGCACCTTCGACGCGCCCTGTCCGGTGCCCGTGAGTGGGTAGCCGTGCTGGTCGACGGGTGAGCGCCCACTCAGGTAGCTGCCGTCGGTGAAATGCAGGTCGACGGCGGCGTAGGTGGACGGGTACCGGGCGTCGCCGCTGGTGTACTCAGGGAAGATCTTGTACGACAGCCGGGTCTTCGGCCCGACCGGGACGTTGACGTCGAACAGCTTGTTGGTCGCGTACGAGCGGCCGTTGCCCTCGGCGCCACCGGAGTACCGCAGCGCGGCCAGTCCGGTGAACCCGGCGTCCGGCTTCGTGGTGTAGCCGCCGTTCGGACCGGCGGTGGCCGCGCTGACCATGGGCGTGGCCGGTGGGCGGACGTTCGAGCCGTCGCTGATGTTCCAGTCGGCGAGTTGCACGAGCGAGTCACCGGAGTTCGCGGTGACGTTCAGCCGGTAGTAGCCGTAGGCGCTCGTGTTGGCGAAGCTGTACCTGTTGGTGGCGAACCGGCCGCTGAACTTCTCGCCGGCGCGCTTGTCCAGGTCGGTCCACGTGCTGCCGTCGTTGGACCCCTGCACGACGAAGTCCCTGGGGTCGCGGGTGGGTGCGTCGTCCGCCGAGGTCAGCGAGTAGCGCGTCACCGTCGCGGGCTTGGCGAGCTGGTAGGTCACCCAGCCGGTCGACTCGAACATGAGCCATTTGGTCGACGGATCGTCGTCCTTGAGGTTCGCGGCGATCTCTCGTGGGGGGTTCTCCGCGCTCGCGGTCACCGTACTGACCTGGCCGAGCAGGCTGCCGGGCAGCGTGGTGACCTTTCCGCTCAGGTTCGCCTGGACCGGCTTTCCGTTCGAGCCGGCCTCCACAGTGCTGGTGGCGGGTTGCGGGTCGGCAGACTCGAACGACGAGCTGAAGGTGCCGGGCGTTGGGGGTGCGGGAGCGGCGCTGGCCAGGGGTGCGGCGACGAGCAGCCCGACCGGCAGCAGGACTGCCGTCGTGGCGGCGATCAGCCGGGGAGACAGGGCACGCACAAGGGGGGTATGCGACATGAGGGACGGTGCCTTTCGACTCGAACCGGGTCGAGTACGTCGAACGTCTGGGCAGAGTGGACCGCTGGGCCCGCCGATCTCGGCCAATACGCTCTCCTTCGGAGGTGGCCTGACATCGTTGTCATCAAACTCGTGACCGATGAAGGCAGGAGCAGTGGACTGCCGCTGATAGTTCCGGCCAGACCACAACCATGTCAACGGGTTGATCGCAGCGAAACACGACGCAACGGCGCGGTGCTCTGACGGACGACCAACTCCGGCACCAGCAGCTCGCATCGCGACGCCGGGACTCCCTCGGCCCCGCCGACGCGCGACAGCAACAACTCCAGGCTGCGCCTGCCGAGCTTTGTGAAGTCCTGCCGTACCGAGGTGAGCGGCGGCAGGACGTACCCCCCGTCCGGTGCGCCGTCAAAGCCCACGACGCTGACATCGCCCGGGATCCTCCGGCCGGCCTCGTGCAGCGCTCGCAGCACACCGAGTGCGAGCTGGTCGCTGGCACAGAAGACAGCCGTGACGGACGGATCGCGGACCAGGCGCCGGCCCTGCTCGTACCCGGAGCGGGCACTCCAATAACCCGGCACCGCCGCAGGTACGGGCGCGGCAGCCGCGCGGAGCGCGTCCCGCCAACCGCTGGCCCGGTCGGCCGCCTCCGGCCAGTCGGGCGGGCCCGAGACGTGGTGGACGGTCGGGTGGCCCAGGTCGAGCAGGTGCCGCGTGGCCAGCCGCGCCCCGGCGACGTTGTCGATCCGCACGCTCGGGACCGCCTCGCTGTAGCCTCCGCCCACGGTCACACAGGCCACCCTGTCCGACACCTCACCCAGCGCCTCGGCCATGGAGGCCTTTGGCGCGATGGCGACGATCCCCTCGACCGACTGCCGACGCAGCCAGTCGACCGCGTCGAGCACCGAACGACGGTCCAGGTGACGGACGCTGGCGACGCTGACGAAGTAGCCCGCAGATCGGGCGGCGCCCTCGATCGAACACAACATCGATGTCGGCCCGTACAGCGGACTCTCGTAGCCGATGACCCCCAGCGTGCCGGAGCGTCGGGTGACCAACGCGCGAGCCGCGAGGTTCCGCCGGTAGTCCAGCGCCCGGACCGCCGCCAACACCCGCCGCCGAGTGTCGTCCGCGACGTGTGGCTGCCCGTTGATGACCCGGGAGACCGTCTGGGAGGACACCCCGGCCAGCTCCGCGACATCCCGCATGATCGAACGACCTGACCGCCCGGCACCGTCACCGCGCGACGGGTCAGGCGGCCCAGGCTGTGAGTCGCTCACCGCAGTGCGGCCATCGTTGTCGATCACAACCTGCCCTCTCGTTCGGGTAGGCCCACGACACGGTCCCCGACCTGAGTGCTTCCCCGCATCGAGCAACCGGGTGGCCTGGCCTCTGACAATGAACGCCGAAAACGTTTTCGGCAATGCCCTCCGCGGGAATGGCGGCCCCCAGAAGTCCTGACCGGAAGCAGATCGACGCCGATAGTTCCGGTAGCTTTTTCGGATCCCGCCGTGAGGCCCTTGCCACCCATGATGATCAGTCGCGCGCCCGGGTGACTGGTCGGCCCGAGTCAACCTGGGGGTAGGCCTCGGACACCCGACCGGATCGTTCCGGAGGCCTTCCGGAACTTGTTGACGTGTCTGAATTCTCGCTGCAATACTCCGATCCATTGAGGTCAATGCAATCGACTTCGTGCCGGTTTCGGTCTGACCTCCCCACTCACCCACACCTGTCCGGACTGTGCTGCCCGCACCGGGGCGCGTCCGGCCTGCGAGAAGGGGCACCAGATGAGCAGAAGGTTCTCCCCCGGCACGACCCTGCGATCGAGGCGGATGCGCGTGGCACTGGCCGTCCTCGCCACCACCGTCGCGACGTGCGGCGTCGTCCTCGCGGCCACCTCGACCCCGTCGAGCGCCGCCACCTGCAACGGGTACGTCGGGCTCACCTTCGACGACGGCCCGACCGGCAACACCAGCGCACTGCTGAACGTGCTGCGCGCCAACGGCGCACGGGCCACCATGTTCAACGTCGGGCAGAACGTCCAGAACAACCGGTCGGCGGCACAGGCGCAGGTCGCCGCAGGCATGTGGGTCGGCAACCACAGCTGGAACCACGCCCATATGACCTCGATGACCCAGGCTCAGATGCAGTCCGACCTGTCCCAGACCAGCTCGGCGATCCAATCGGCCACCGGCAGCCGGCCCCAGTTGTTCCGGCCGCCATACGGGGAGACCAACTCCACCCTTCAGTCCGTCGCGTCATCGCTCGGCATGCGCCAGGTGATCTGGGACGTGGACTCACAGGACTGGAACGGCGCCAGCGTCAGCCAGATCGTGTCCAACGCGACCCGCCTCCAGGCCGGTCAGGTCATCCTCATGCACGACGGGATCCAGAACACCCGCGACGCGATCCCCCAGATCATGGCCAACCTGACCAGCCGCAACCTGTGCCCCGGAATGATCTCGCCGTCCACCGGCCGCGCGGTCGCACCCGACGGCACGACCCCGCCGCCCGGTGGTGGCACCCCGCCCCCGACCGGTGGCAACTGCA
Source organism: Micromonospora sp. NPDC005291 (assembly GCF_040607415.1). Lineage (NCBI taxonomy): Bacteria > Bacillati > Actinomycetota > Actinomycetes > Micromonosporales > Micromonosporaceae > Micromonospora > Micromonospora sp. NPDC005291. The sequence continues at coordinate 91,621 of NZ_JBEXGR010000016.1, read as the reverse complement.
CCACGACGGTGACGACCCCCAACGTCTGGGGCGACCGGTACAACACGTCGGTAACGGTCAGCGGCGCCAACACGTGGACCGTGGTCGTGGCCATCACGGCACCGCAGCGGGTCTCCACCATCTGGAACGGCAACGCCACCTGGGACAGCAGCGGCAGCGTCATGACCGTGCGGTCCAACGGCAGCGGCAACACCTTCGGCTTCACCACGATGACCAACGGGAACAGCAGCGCTCGTCCGCAGATCCGCTCCTGCACCGCGGGCTGACACCACCCTGTCACCAACTCGATGTCGGCGGGTGCCCGGTTCGCCCGGGCGCCCGCCCGCACACGTGCCATTCCGTCGTCCAGATCAGGTGCCACTAGCCTGCGGAGATGCGACACACCCTCACGCCAGGGGATGACACCCTGCACGGCCACTTCTCCCCCGATTTCCCGCCCGTGCTCACCATCGACCCCGGCGACACCGTCACCTACCGCACCCTGGACTGCTGGTGGTCGACCGGCCCGTACCCCGGCGGACGGAACCGGGACCGGCCCCGGGCCGCGCAGTACCAGCCCGGGGCCGGCCACGCGTTGATCGGTCCGGTCGCGGTCCGCGGTGCTCGCGCGGGCCACACCCTCGTGGTACGCATCGACACGGTCATCCCGGCCACCTGGGGAACGGCCGTGGCCGGCGGCTGGCCGAGCGAGTTCAACCAGCGCTACGGCGTGGAGGAGCAGCAGGTGGTGCACTCCTGGGCGCTGGACCCGGTGACGATGACCGGCCGCAACCAGCATGGCCACACGGTCGCGCTGCGGCCCTTCATGGGAGTGCTCGGCATGCCCCCGGCCGAATCCGGGCGTCACTCGACGACCCCGCCGCGCCCCTGGGGCGGCAACCTGGACTGCAGGGACCTCACCGCCGGCAGCACCCTGCTGCTGCCGATCCCGGTGGACACCGCGCTGTTCTCCGTTGGGGACGGGCACGCCGCGCAGGGTGACGGAGAAGTCGGCGGCACCGCGATCGAGTGCCCGATGGACGAGGTGACCCTGACCATCGACGTCCGCGACGACTTCCCGGTCACCGGTCCGGTGGCCCGCACCGCGGACGCGTGGTTGACCCTTGGCGTCGGCGCGTCCCTCGACGACGCCACGTTCATGGCCCTGGATTCGATGCTGACCCTGATGCAGCGGTTGCACGGCCTCAGCCGCCCGGACGCGGTGGCGCTGGCCAGCGTCGCGGTCGACGTACGGGTGACGCAGATCGTCAACGAGACCGTCGGCGCACACGCGGTGCTCCGCGACGACGCGCTGCGCTGGCCAGAGCAGTGATCCGCGTGTCGCCCTGCGCCACGGCTGACCGGCGGGCGCCGATTGTGTCGGGGGCCGCCGTTAGCGTGTCGTCACTGTCGCCGCGCCGGCCACGTCGGGCCGGTCGCTGACCCCTCGGAGGCCCTGCATGTCCCAGGAGACGACTTACCTCGAACTGTCCGAAGTGGACGGTGCGCACAAGTTCTACGAGGTCATCGTCGACAACGCCACACTGACCGTGCGCTATGGCCGGATCGGCGACCAGGGGCAGATCAAGGCCAGCGCCTATCCGGACAACGCCCGGGCCCGGGCCGCCGCGGCGAAGAAGATCGGGGAGAAGGTCCGCAAGGGGTACGCCCCAGCGGTCGCCGGCATCCGGCAGAAGCGCACCGTCTCCCGACGGCAGATCGTCAGCACCCGATCCACCGCCCGCACCGCACCGGTGCTCTGGCGCTACGACTCCGGTGCCCCCGCCTTCGGCATCTTCGTCGACGGGCGCCACTGCATGGTCGGCAACGAGCACGGGATGATCACCATTCTCGACCACGACGCCCAGGTGCGCAGCCAGGTCCGCCTGCCCGACGGGGTGAAGTGCATCGTCGCCGACGACGCCTGGATCTACGCTGGCTGCGATGACGGCAACGTCTACGACCTCTCCGGCAAGGTGCCCCGGGTGGCGTACGCGATCGCCCCGGAAATCGACATCTACTGGCTCGACATCCACGACGGTGTCCTGGGCGTCTCGGACGCCGACGGCGGGATCACCGCCGTCGACCACGAGGACGAGTTCCTGTGGCGTAGGCCTGGGCGGGGGCGCTCGGCGTGGATGGTGCGGTGCGACACCGACGCGATCTACCACGGCCATTCGCAGGGGGTGACCGGCTACGAGTGGCGTACCGGCCGCGAGCTGTGGCACACCAGGACGGGCTCGGTGCTCTTCGGCTGGCAGGAGCACGGCAGCGTGTTCGCCGGAACTGGCACCCGCGAGGTGGTGCGGCTGTCCAAGGCCGGTCGGGTCGAACGCAGCTACCAGTGCGACGCAGCGGTCTTCTCCTGCGCCACCGCGGAGGGCGGCCAGTACGTCTTCGCCGGTGACAGCCAGTCCTCGATCTACTGCTTCGACTCGGCGGGCACCCGGCTGTGGAAGCTCGGCACCGGCTGCGGCTCGGCGTACTCCATGCAATACCACGACGACCGGCTCTACGTCGTCACCACCGGCGGCCATCTGGCCTGCATCGACGCGAGCGAGCCAGCGATTCGTGCGGCCCAGGCCGGGGATGTCCCCGAGGTGCGCGACGTCAAGGCCCCCCGCCAGGCACCACAGCCCGTGGAGCCGACGGTCGTCGAGGTGACCAGCGACGTGGACGGCGGCGTGGTGGTGCAGTGCCTGGACGATCGGGGGCGGCTGCGGGTCCAGGTGCTGTCCGACGGCTACCGGCGCGACTGGTCGGTGCAGTTTCCCAAGGGGATCCGCGAGCCGGGTGCCCGCTACCTGGTGACCGAGGTCCGCCAGTCCAGCCGTGGCGGGTTCTACCGGGCGTTCGGCGACATCCGCCGCCTGCGGTGAGCGGCGATCGCGGCCGAGGTTGGTAACCGGGCCGGCACGCGGGGGCCACCGGCCGGACGCCTCGGTGTCGTAGGGTGCCCGGCATGGCGCACCCCGTCCGGGCCGACGGCGACACCGACGAGGCCTGCTCGCGGTGACCCCACCATGGTGGGCTGCCCCGCCGACGCGGCGGGTCAGCCATCTGCCGAACGCCGACCCGGAGCTGCTGCGGGTGGCGCTCGACCCGTTGCCGCCGACGGCGCCTGCGGTCGTGCACTACCGGCCCACGGTCGTGGGTCCGCTCGGTGACCTCGTGGACGCGCTCCTCGACCAGTTGGACACCGCAGCGCTCGCGATGTTCCCCCGTTGGCTGGCGGGCGCCGACCGCTTCGAGAGAGACGGCACACTCGGCGTGGCGGCGGTGCGCGCCCTCGCGGCCCGCACCGCCGCCCGCTCCCGGCACTTCGGCCCGTTCCTCGCGGACCTCTCCGAGCGTGGGCTGCGCGGTCCGCGTCAGCCCGCCGGCCGGTCCCGCTTCGCGGCGGAGGTACGCGCCGCGGGGCTCGCCCGGGTGATCGCCGAGGCGTACGACCGGGAGGACTGCGTACTCCTCGTCGCCCTGCCCGACCTGGACCCCGACGCCGAGCGGACGCTCGTGGCCGCAGCCGAGTGGCTGGTCCGGCACGGCGGCTTCACGGTGTGGTTGGCCGGCGGACCCCTGCGCCACGCCGACCGGGTCCGACCGGTGCCGATGATGGTGCCGACGTATTTCGCCGAGCTTGCCCGCACGGCCGACCGGATTCCGGACGCGGCCGTCGGGCGGGACACGTCGGTCCTGGCCTGGCCGCCGATCGCGGGCGTGCCACGCGGCGACAGCGCGGCCGAGCAGTCGTTGGAACGCGCCCTCGCGCCACACGAGTGGGCGCGGGGCCGACGGTGGAACCAGACGTACGAGTGGCACGTACTCGGTGCGACGTACCGATTGGATCTTTTTTGGCCCGTAGAGGGTCTTGCGGTCGAGGTGGACGGCCCGGAGCATCGGGGGCGAATCGCTTTCGCCAACGACCGGCGGAGGGACGTACAGCTGCAACTGCTCGGGCTGGACGTGCTCCGCTTCACCAATGAGCAGGTGCTGTCCGACGCGCATGGGGTGGTCGACGGGATCCGTCGGCTGCTGGCCCGGCGACGTACGGACGGCACGCACCCCCATGGAGATGAGACATCATGACGAGCCCGGCGGACGTCCCGCACCTGACGCCGAACCAGATCAACGCCCTCGTGGTGCTGATGGTCGAGGCGCGCCGACTCACCAACGTCGAGCTGCGCGAGCTGGCCGGCTTCGCGTTGACCGGCCAGGACAACAAGAAGCTCGTCGACCTGGGCCTGGTCGAGACCGACAAGTCGCACCGCCCGTTCGCCCACGAGCTGACCGACGAGGGCTGGCGGGTGGTCCGTCAGCTGCACACCGCCGCACCGCCGAAGCAGGCCGGCTCGGCGACCCGGTCCCTGTTCACCGTCCTGTCCAACCTGCACCGTTCGCTGGACCGGCTCCGGGTCAGCCACGGCGAGTTCTTCAAGCAGACCGACGCGGCGGCCCCGCCGGCCAGCGAGCCCGGGCAGGAAGCGCCGGCAACGGCACCGGCGGCGGCGGACGTGGACGTGGAGGGGCTGGTGCGCGCGGCGTACCGGGACCTGGCCACGGCACCGGGCGCCTGGGTCGGCCTCGCCGACGTCCGGGACCGGCTCGCCGACACCGATCGGGCCTCGCTGGACGCGGTGTTGCGGGCGATGGTCGGCCGGGAGGACGTCCGCATCATCCCGGTGGCGAACACCAAGTCGCTGACCCCCCGGGACCGCGCCGCGGCCGTCCGCATCGGGAACGAGGACAACCACGCCCTGGCGATCGGCCCAGCGTGATCTCCGACGACCAGCGGGCCGCCCTGGAAGCGGTGAGTCTCAACCCGGCGGTCACCCCGGACGACGTCTGGCGACCCAGCCCGCACAACGTGCCGGAGCTGCACGAAAAGGTCGTCGCGGAGATCCTGCGCGGGGTGGCGCGGGCCCGCACCGACGACACGACGGTGCCGCTCGGCGTGGCCATGCAGGGCCGCGCGGGAGCCGGTAAGACGCACCTGCTCGGGGCGGTCCGCGAACGGATCCAGCACGACGGCGGCTACTTCTTCCTGGTCGACATGGTCAGCGGCAAGACGTTCTGGGAGAGCGTCGCCCTGGCCCTGGTGGAGGGCATGGGCCGCGACCACGTCGGCTGGGGCACCCAGCTGAAGACCTTCCTCCGTCGACTCACCCCCCAGCTCGGCCTGCCGGTAGAGGTCCGCGATGCCGTCGCCGGCGCCCAACCGGTGACCCGTGAGCAGCTCGACGCCTTCATCCGGGCATTGCGCTCCCGCGATCGGGAGGTCGGGCGGGACGCCCAGGACACCGCCCGGGCGCTCGTCCTGCACGGCGCCCTCGACTTCGACGCGCAGGACGTGGGTTACGCCCACCTGATCTCCGAGCCGGGCGAGCCGGCCGCGCGGGCGGCGTGGGGCATGAGCGCCACGATCCGGACACCGCAGCAGATCGTGCAGGACATCTCCCGGCTGATGGCCCTGACGCTGGATCCCACGGTCATCGCCGTGGACCAACTCGACACGCTCTTCGCCCAGACCAGCACGTCCCTGCTGAACCACCACAACGGGCTGGAGGACGGCCAGGCCAAGGTGCTCGGCCCGATCGCCGACGGCCTGCTCAAGCTCCGCGACGTCACCCGCCGCACGCTGGTCGTCGTCTCCTGCCTCCCGGACACCTGGGTGCTGATGACACGCACCGTGCCCACCCCGGTCGGCGACCGCTTCCGTGAGGCGACCCTGCCGGACCGGATCCCCACCCCGGAGATCGGCCAGGCGATCGTGGCGAAGCGCCTCTCCGCCGCGTTCGCGGGTCCACACTTCGTGCCACCCCACCCCACCTGGCCGATCGCCCCTGCCGCCTTCGCCGACGCGCCCACCCTGACGCCACGCGCGCTGCTGCGTCGGGTGGACCGCCATGTCGCCTGGTGTCGCGACCGCGACGAGGTGGTCGAACTCGATCGGCTCATCGACGGCGCCGACTCGACGCCGACGCCGAGCACCGTCCGCGGCGTGTCTGGTGACCCGACGACGGACGAGCGCCGCCTGCGCGAGCTGGACGCACGGTTCGCCGAACTGGTGGCGACCGTGGACGTGTCGGCCGCCGTCGCCCCAGCGGGCGAGGACGAGCACATGCCGCCGCTGCTCGCCGCCGGCCTGGCCGCCTGGATCGCCGAGCAGGCTCCGACCGGCGCCACCTACAAGCACGACCCGCCGCCCGGGCGCAAGCCCGCGCTGCACGGGCGGCTGATCGAGGTGCTCGACGAGGCCACCGAGAACGAGGCGCACTGGTGCTTCCGGGCCATCGCGCACCCCAACGCCGTCGCCGTCACCGCCCGCGTCAAGGCCGCGTGCACGCTGGCCGGGTTGGACCGGGACCTGCCGCAACGGCGGCTGGTCCTGCTGCGCAACGGCCCGTGGCCGACCGGGAAGCGTACGACCGAGGTGTTGACCGGCTTCGACGCGGCCGGCGGCGTCCGGTGCGGAGTGACGGAGTCGGACCTGCGGGTCTTCGCGGCGCTGCGGATGATGGCGGCCGAGCCGTCCACCGCCCTGCAGGAGTGGCTGGTGTCCCGCCGTCCGGCCAGCGGCACCAAGCTGTTCCGGGCGGTCCTGCCCGGGCCTGACCGAACGCACGAAGGCACCCCGCCGTCAGCAACCGAAAGCGCCGGCCCCGGTGCAGCGCCCGGGAGCGCCGGCCCCGGCGCAGCGTCGGGCGGCGCCCATCCCGGCACGACGGACACACCGACCGCCGACGCGACCGGTGGATCGTCGACCGGTCCGGCCACCGCTGACCCGACGGACCTCGTGGTCGACGCCGGCGCGCGGGCGATCGGGTTGGGGCGGACGGTCGACGGTGGGCGCCCCTTCACGGTGGACCTGGAGTCGCTGCGCCGGCACGCCGTCGTGTTCGCCGGGTCCGGCTCGGGCAAGACGGTGCTCATCCGCCGGCTGGTCGAGGAGTGCGCCCGGGAGGGTGTCTCGGCGATCGTGCTCGACCCCAACAACGACCTGGCTCGGCTCGGTGACGCGTGGCCCGAACCGCCGAGCGGCTGGGGTCCCGGCGACGCCGAACGGGCCACGGACTACCTCGCACACACCGAGGTGGTGGTCTGGACGCCCCGGGTCACCGCTGGCCGGCCGCTGAGCTTCCAGCCGCTGCCCGACTTCACCTCGCTGCGTGACTGGCCCGACGAGTTCGACCAGGCGGTCCGCTCCGCCGTGGAGGCCCTCGCGCCCCGGGCCGGCGTCGACCGGTCGAGCAGGCTCGCCCAGCAGGGCAAGGCCGTCCTCACCGAGGCCCTCCAGGCGTACGCGCGCAGCGGGATGGTGGGCCTGCCCGGTTTCACCGAGTTCCTCGCCGATCTACCCGACGGGGTCAGTCGGCTGGCCCGCGCCGGCAAGCTCGCCGAGGAGTTGGCCGAGGCGCTCAAGGCGGCGATGGTCACCGACCCGCTCTTCGGCGGGGTCGGTGCACCGGCCGACCCGGGGTTGCTGCTGACGCCGTCGCCGGGACGACGGGCTCGCGTGTCGGTGATCAGCTTCGTCGGCCTCACGTCCGACCAGGAGCGGCAGAGCTTCGTCAACCAGTTGCAGATGGCGCTCTTCGCCTGGATCAAGCGGCACCCCGCCGGCGACCGACCGCTGGGTGGGCTGTTCGTGATGGACGAGGCGCAGACGCTCGCGCCGTCGACCGGTGCCACGGCCTGCACGGCCAGCTCGATCGCGCTCGCCTCGCAGGCCCGCAAGTACGGGCTCGGGCTGGTCTTCGCCACCCAGGCGCCCAAGGGTCTGCACAACCAGATCTCCGGCAACGCGACGACGCAGTTCTTCGGGCTGCTCAACGCGCCCGCGCAGATCGACGCGGCCCGTCAGCTCGCCGAGGCCAAGGGTGGGCGACTTCCGGACATCGGCCTGCTGAACAGCGGTGAGTTCTACGCCGCCGGGGAGGGGTTCTCGTTCGTCAAGGTCCAGACCCCGCTGTGCCTCACGCACCATCCGAAGGCGCCGTTGAGCCCCGAGGAGGTTGTCGCCCGCGCCCGTCCGACCGGCGTCGACGGCTGACCCACCCGCACGTCGGCCGGCCTGGGTAGCCTGAGGCCATGATCTTCATTACCGCCAAGTTCCGGGTCCTGCCCGAGCACGCCGACCGGTGGCCGCAGATCGCCGCCGCGTTCACCGAGGCGACCCGGGCCGAGCCCGGCTGCCTGTGGTTCGACTGGTCTCGCAGCGTGGACGACCCGACCGAGTACGTGCTGGTCGAGGCGTTCCGTGACGACCAGGCCGGTGGGGCCCACGTGCAGTCGGCCCACTTCCGCACGGCCCAGGAGACTCTGCCGCCGCACCTGGCCGAGACCCCGCGCATCGTGAACGCCACCGTGCCGCAGGAGGACTGGTCGCTGCTCGGCGAGATGGCCGTCACCGACAGCCGCTGACCGACGCTGGCGCGCTCTGTCGACCGCCGGCACGTGCTTGTCGACCCGCCGTCAGCGGAGCCGTCGGGCGGTGAACCGGGCCGGCGGGTCGGCGATCACGTCCTGGGCCGCGATCAACTGGATCTCCCGGGTGCCCGCCGCGAGGGTCGCCTCAAGGATGGCGAAGACAGAGGCGATGGTGCGTTCCAGCGCGGTCGCGGGTGAGCCGGTCGTCCACAGATGCGCGAGGTACAGCGCCGCGGTGACGTCGCCCCCGCCGTTGGGGTTGATCGGCAGCAACGGCGTGGTCACCGCCCAGGCGCCCTCGTCCGAGACGGCCACCACCTCCAGCGCGCCCGAGGGCACGTCGCCATGGAGCACGCTGGTGACCAGGACGTGCCGCGGCCCGGTCGCGCGGACGGCGTCGACCGCGTCGAGCACCTCGGTCAGCGAGTTCGTCGTACGGCCGGCGAGGAAGTCGAGCTCGAAGTGGTTCGGCGTGATGATGTCCGCGCGCGGCACGACGGTGTCCCGCAGGTACTCCGGGATGCCGGGACGGACGAACATCCCGCGACCGGCGTCGCCCATCACCGGGTCGCAGCAGTACACCGCGGCCGGGTTGGCCGCCTTGACCTTCTGCACCGCCTCCAGGATCACGGCGCCCACTGCCGGGTCGCCCTGGTAGCCGGACAGCACCGCGTCGGCGCTGCCGAGGACTCCCCGGTCCTCGATGCCCGCGATCACCTCGGCCACGTCGGCCGCCGGCAGCACCGGCCCGCGCCACGCGCCGTATCCGGTGTGGTTGGAGAAGTGCACCGTCAGGACCGGCCAGACCTCGTGCCCGAGCCGCTGCAGGGGAAAGGCCGCCGCCGAGTTGCCGACGTGACCGTAGGCGACCGACGACTGGATGGACAGGATCTTCACCGGCTCATCATGGCCGTTCCGCCAGGCGCCGCACGCGCGGCCCGCCGTTTCTGTCGGGTGGCCCACTCGGCGCTCACCGTCGGTGACGGCACGAGCGGACGGCCCGGACATCGTCGTCCGGGCCGCCCGACCGGTCGTACGGTCAGCCGCCGAGGCTCGCCGCGGCCGAGGCGATCGTCGAGGCGAAGTAGCTCACCTGGGTGTAGACGCCCGGGTAGTTGGGTCGGGCGCAGCCGTTGCCCCAGCTGACGATGCCGACCTGGACCCAGGCGTTGGCGGCGTCGCGGCGGAACATCGGGCCTCCCGAGTCACCCTGACAGGTGTCCGTACCGCCGCTGGCGTAGCCGGCGCAGATCTCCTGGGCGGGGATGAGATCGCCGCCATAGTTCGAGTTGCAGGTGGAGTCGCTGACGAACGGTACGTTGGCCTTGAGCAGGTACCGCTGCTGCGCGCCACCCTCGCGGGCGGCGCCCCAGCCGGCGACCGTGAAGGTGCCACTGTCGTAGGCGGTCGTGTTGGCGATCTTCAGCGTGCTCAGCCCGGTGACGGGGGTGGCCAGCCGGATCAGCGCCCAGTCCCGGCCATTGCCGTTGTAGCCGGGAGCCCGGTAGACGTAGTTCGACCGGACGGTGATCCGGCTGGACGACTGGAGGTCGACGGTCCCGAGCGTCGCGGTGATGCTGGTGTTGGTGCCGGTGGCACCCACGCAGTGTGCCGCGGTGAGCACCAGCCGGGCGCTGTACAGGGCCCCGCCGCACCCCATCGAGAGCCGCACCATGAACGGGAACTCGCCCTGGGTGGCGCGGGTGCCGCCCACGACGTTCGGCGTCACGGGGTTGTCGGCCGCGGCGGCCGGCGCGGCGAGAGAGAGGCTGGCCGCAGTCACCACGGTCACCGCGGTGGCCAACAGGCCAGTGAGGGTACGCCAGCGAACCATGCATTCCTCCGCATCAGGATGGCACGCCTCGTGAGCGCACCTGATTCAAGATTGCGGCAATCATATTGAGATCAATGGATTGGGTACGACATCCTCTCTTGGTCCTACCACCGGCGCTATGGATCCCGAGCGGTGCGTCGAATGACCCCGCCGGCGACTGACCGTCACCCGCCCGGGGTGCCGGTGCTCTCGCGGCGGATGAGTCGGAACGGCGTCTGCACGGTCAGCGGCGCCGCGACCTCCACGCCCTCGATGCGGGCGATGAGGCGGCGCACCGCGAGGCTGCCGATCTCCCTCTTGTCCGGTGCGATCGTGGTGAGGGTCGGGGTGCTGAACCGTCCCTCCTCAATGTCGTCAATCCCGACCACCGCGACGTCCTCCGGCACCCGGTGACCGGCCTCGATCAACGCCCGCAGCGCGCCGATGGCGACCATGTCGTTGTAGCCGAATACCGCGTCCGGGGGATCGCCGAGGGCAAGCAGGTCACGCATGGCCCGCTTGCCGTCCAGGCGGCCGAACGCATCGGTGCGGGCGACCAGCCGCGGGCGGTACGGCAGGCCGGCGGCGGCCAGGGCCTCCCGGTAGCCGCGTACACGCAGGTGCGCCGACTGCCGGTCACCGCCCGGAGTGGCGCCGATGAACGCTATCCGGCGGCGGCCGATCGCCACGAGATGCTGGATCGCCGCATGGCTGGCGGCCACGTTGTCGATGGCGATGTGATCGTGCGGCACGTCGTAGACGCCCTCGCCGATCAGCACGAGCGGACTGTCGGCGGTCCGGGCGAGCACCTCCTTCCTGCCGATCCGCACCGGACTGAGGATCAGGCCGTCGATGATGTGCCGCCGGGAGCCGTCGAGGAGCGCCAGCTCCGCCTCCCGGTCCGCGGCGGTGTTCTCCATGACGAGCGTGTAGCCGAGCCCGGCGGCCTCGGAGATGGCGATCTCGGCGAGCTCGGCGAAGTAGGGATTGTTCAGTTCCGGAATGGCCAGGGCGATCAGGCCGGTACGCCCCCGCCGAAGGTGCCGGGCGCCGAGGTTGGGGCTGTACCCGAGTTCGTCGACCGCCTGCTGCACGCGCTGCCGGGTCCGCTCCCCCACCGGTCGGTACCCGTTGACCACGTTCGAGACCGTGGCCAGCGACACGCCGGCGCGTTCGGCTATGTCCTTCAGGCTGACGCCCATCCACCGACCCTTCGCGAAGCCGACTGGCGAACGGGAAAGACATTGACAGACAAGGATTGACGGAAGGCCCGGCCCACCTCTATAACGTTATAGAGGTGGTGATGGATGTCAATCACACCGATTGGTTGATCACGGGAATTCCACCGACATCCGTCGATGACGCCCGTCCCTCGTCACGCGACCACCCGATGCCCACCGCCAACGCGCTTCGGGCCCGGCTGCACCGCCCGCGGCGACTCGCCCCCCGGAGACGGCATGACACGACAGGTCCCCATCCGCCCCGCCCTGCCTCTGCTGCTCATCCTCGCCCTGGTCGCCGGCCTGCTCGCCGCACCCACCCGACCGGCACAGGCCGCCCCACCCAAGACGCCGCCACTGACCACCCCCTGGACCAGCCAGGCGCTGGTTGGCACACCACTGCCGGAGTACCCGCGACCGCAGATGACCCGGCCGGACTGGCTCAATCTCAACGGCGAGTGGCAGCTACGCCAGTCCGCCACCGACGACGCCCCGCAGTTCGGCACCAACCTGCCCGAGCGGGTCAACGTGCCCTTCCCGGTGGAGAGCGCACTGTCCGGCATCCAACGGGCGGCCAACGACAACCGCAACTACCTGTTCTACCGGCGCACCGTCACCATCCCGCCGAACTGGTCGGGCCGGCGGACCCTGCTGCACTTCGGGGCGGTCGACTGGCAGAGCACCGTCTGGGTCAACGGCGTCCGGGTCGGTGCGCACACCGGCGGCTACGACGCCTTCACCTTCGACGTGACCCCCCAACTCGCCGCCGGAGCCAACGAGATCGTCGTGAAGGTCTGGGACCCCACCGACACCCGGCAGAACGGCAGCCTGCCTCCCATCGGCAAGCAGACCAAGCAGCCTGGCGGAATCTTCTACACCCCCAGCTCGGGCATCTGGCAGACGGTGTGGATGGAGCCGGTGCCCACGGCTTCCATCAGCAGCGTGGACGTCTATCCGAACCTCGCCAACAACACCCTGCGGGTCCGGGTCTTCACCCGGGGCGACGTGAGCGGCCACAGCGTGCTCGCCGAGGCGCTGAACGGAAGCAGCGTCGTCGGCTCGTCCACCGGCGGCTTTACCGACTTCAGTGTGCCGGTGCCCAACGCTCGTCGCTGGTCACCCGACGACCCGTTCCTCTACAACCTCCGGGTGACCCTCCGCAACGCCAGCGCTGCCACCGTGGACCGGACCACGCACTACTTCGGCATGCGTGAGATCACCACCGGCCTGGTGAACGGGGTGCTGCGCCCCAAGCTCAACGGGCAGTTCGTGTTCCAGGTCGGCACCCTCGACCAGGGCTACTGGCCAGACGGGCTGTACACCGCGCCGACCGACGCCGCCCTCGCCTTCGACCTGCAGAAGCACAAGGATCTCGGCTTCAACATGGTGCGCAAGCACATCAAGGTCGAACCGCAGCGCTGGTTCTACCACGCGGACCGGCTCGGGCTGCTGGTCTGGCAGGACATCCCGTCGATGACCGCGCAGGACATCAACCCCACGGACGCCCAGCAGGCACAGTTCGAGACCGAGGCACGCGAGATCGTCGACGAGCACCGCAGCTCCCCCGCCGTCGTCGCGTACACGCCCTACAACGAGGGTTGGGGTGAGCGAGCACTGGCCGACACCCGCCGGGTCGCGCAGAACATCAAGAACCAGGATCCGACCCGTCTGGTCAACCCGCACAGCGGCCACAACTGCTGTCAGTCCCTCGGCAACCCCGGCAACGGTGACATCGACGACTGGCACGTCTACCTCGGACCGGACTCGCCCGCGCCGTCGAGCAGCCGGATCGCGGTGCTCGGCGAGTTCGGCGGCCTGGGCCTGCACACGCCGGGCCACGAGCACAGCCCGAACGGCCAGTTCTTCGCCTACGAGTGGCAGGCCAACTCGACCGCGCTCACGGACCGGTACGTGGGGCTGGTGCAGGGCAGCCAGAACCTGATGCTCGGCAAGGGACTCAGCGCCTCGGTCTACACCGAGATCACCGACCTGGAGGGCGAGCTGAACGGCTTCCTCACCTACGACCGGCAGGTGGTCAAGATGGATCAGGCGCGGGTGCGCGCCGCCAACACCGCCCTCATCAACGCCTCGAAGACCATCGGCAGCGCGGCGCCCGTCGCCCTGCCGGTCAACACCCGACGGTCGTTGCAGGTGACCACGCCCGGCTACACCAACCGGTACCTGCGCCATCAGGACAGCCTGGCCTACACCGAGGTGGTCGACGGCGCCAGTTCCAGCCTGCTCAAGGCCGACGCCACGTACACGGTGCGGCCCGGCCTGGCCGACACCGGCTGCTACTCGTTCGAGTCGGTCAACTTTCCCGGGCAGTACCTGCGTCATCAGAACTCCCGGGTCCGCAACTCCCCGAATGACGGCTCCGCGCTCACCCGCGCCGACGCCACGTGGTGCGCCCGGGTCGGACTGACCGGCACGGGCGTGTCGCTGGAGTCGTACAACTTCCGGGGTAAGTACCTGCGGCACTACAACTCGGAGGTCTGGCTCAGCAACGGCGTTGGCGGCGACGCGTACAACACGCCGGCGTCGTGGGCCGCCGACAGCACCTGGAACATCGCCGCCCCGTGGGCGCCCTGACCGGTCAGGGTCGTCAGGACAGCAACGACGCGGGGGGTTCCGGCCCGGGCCGGAACCCCCCGCGTCAGCGTCGGCGTCGGCGTCGGCCGACCCTCGCTTCCATTATCTGGGGGACGATCCGATGTACCGTCACCTGCTGCCCCAGGGGTCGTTTCTCGGGTCATGAGGGAAATGCGGCAACTGACGGCAAGGAGCGAGCCGCAAGTTGCATCTGGCCGAGTTCAGCTGTGCGCGGCACCACACAATTACGTCACTTTTGAAATAGACGGCCGCCAATCTTGACTTGTGCGGTCGGCCAGCGCACCGTGATGAGCCAGAGGCAGGTGCGCGCCATTGTCGGCCCCGACCGACGTGGCTCGCCGAATAGGGGCGCTGCCGGTTTCGCGCCGCGTGCATCAGGAGGCGTTCCGTGCGGTTGAATCCGTTCACCGGGGTTTATCTCACCGATCCGGCAAGTATCTGGCGACGCATTCTCGACGACCCCGACGGGGTGCACTACGCCGAGGATCTGGGCCTGTGGTTGATCAGCAGGCACGCACACGTCCGGCGCGCGCTCGCCGACGCCGCGACGTTCGCCAACGCCCTCACCCTCGCTCCGGTCTACGAGGTGTGCCCGGAGGCCTTGAGTGTGATCATGCAGATGGACGTGCCGCCCACCACGGCCGCCGCGGACCCTCCGGTGCACCCCCGCACCCGCCGGGCTCTACGAGCGACCTTCGCGAACACCCCCGACCGGGTCGAGGCCGAGTACGGCGCGATCGTCCGCCGCCGGGTCGACCAACTGGTGTCCCGGCTCGTCGCCCGCCAGGGCGACCAGGTCGACCTCCTCCCGGAATTCGCCACCGAACTCCCCCTGCTGGTGGTTCTGGACATCCTCGGGGTGCCGGACGCCGACGTCGGCCGGATCCGGACTTGGGCGGACGGCCAGATCGCCCTCATCTGGGGGCAGCCAGACCCGGCCGAGCAGGTACGCCTGGCACAGGACCTGCTGGAGTTCTGGCGCTACTGCCATGAGCTTGTCCGCCAGCGGGTGGACCATGGGCACCACGGCGACGACTTCATCAGCCGGGCTCTGGCCTACCGCGACGACGATGACGCCGTGCTGACGGTGCCCGAGGTGGCGAGCATGGCCTTCAACCTCCTGGTCGCCGGTCACGAGACCACCGCCGGGCTGCTCGCCCACGCCCTCGACCAGGCGCTGTCCAGTCCCCAGCGATGGCCGGCGATCGCTGCGGACCCCCAGACCGTCCCCGCGTTCGTGGCCGAGACGCTGCGGTTCGCGCCGGCCATCGACGGCTGGCTGCGGGTGACCCGCCGGGACGTCACCCTGGGAGAGGTGACCATCCCCGCGGGGGCGCGCTGCCTGCTGTTGATCGGAGCGGCGAACCGGGACCCCGCGGTCTTCGCCCACCCGGACACGTTCGACCCGCACCGGTCCGACGTGACCGATCACCTGTCGTTCGGTCACGGCCCCCATTTCTGTATCGGCGCGGCGTTGGCACGGCTCGAGGCCGGAATCGCCCTCACCCGACTCGCCGCCGCCATTCCCGGCCTACGACTGGCACCCGTGCCACATCGTTCCTACAAACCCAATGTTGCATTTCGCGCGCACCACAGACTTCTCGCGGAAATCGATGTCATGGCGCCGGACGACGGCCCGGCGGCGCGGGACGCGGCGAGCGCCGAGGTGCAGGCCGCCTGATCGTGTGCGCCAGCGGAGCTGGCCTGGGACTGAGCGGGGTGTCGGGCGGGTCGGCGCGAGCCACCGCCCCGGGCGCCCACAACAGATCCGGGCGCGCACCCTCCACGCTATCGCTTGTGATCCACCTCGGCAAACGTCTTCACACCCATCACGTCGAGGGTTAAGAATTGCCCCCTATGAATGCCACGGCCATCGTTCGGTCTCAATCTGAGTCCGCTGCTGATTTCCCGTTGCCACGAAGGTGAGCACATGGAGCACACGTCCCCGTCGAGCTCTGCTCGCGCCGCCGCCAGCCAGCGGTTCCGGTGGGAACTGCGCAGCTGCCGGGTCCGACGGGGCCTGACCCAGCGGGCCCTGGCGGATCTGGTGCGGTTCAGCCGGGAGACTGTCGCGGCGGTGGAGTCGGGTCGACGGTTCGGTAGTCACGAGTTCGCGGTGCGCTGCGACGACGTGCTGAGCACAGGCGGCCAACTGGCGGCACTGTGGCCGCAGGTCGCGGCCGAGCAGTTGGCGGCCGACGGTCGCCGGGGCCCCCGCGCCCCGGAGCCGGCCGGGCTGGATCGGCCTGCGCCGCGTCAGCGCGACGCGCGCGACCCGGGCGCCGTGGTGGACGCCATCGACGAACTGCGCGAGCTGATCGGCCAGGTACTCAACGGCCAGCCCGACCCGGACGACCGGAACCCGGCGGCCGGGCCCCTCGACGACCAGCGCTGACCTCGCCAATTCCGGTCAACCCTGCGGCGTGACCGGCTGCTGACGCTGGGTACAGATGCTGGTACGGGCAGTTTGTACCACGGCCAGGTCTGGTCTCCGGGCGCGGCTTCCGGCGGAATGGGACTTGCATTCGGCAACGTGCGGATAGACCGTCATCGACGAGTCGTGGGAGTCAATCTTGGCGTCGAGCACCAGGTCCCACGCGGCCCGACCCTACCCGACCCGCCGACGCGGTTGGAAGATAGCGAGCCGGATGCGGCTCATCGTCGCGGCACCGCTCGTCGCCGTGATCGGCTTCGCCGGTCTCGCGCTGACCGAGAGCGCACGCCAGACAGCCCGCGCCAGTGACCTGCAGATCCTGGCACAGGTCGGTGCCGAGGCGGGTGATCTGGCCTACCGGCTGCAACGTGAGCGCATCGCCGCCGCCGACCTGCTCACCTACTCCGCGCCGGAGCAGCAGGACGCCTTCGGCGCGGAGATGGCCGCCACCGACGATGCCGTCACGCGCTACCGCCGCCAGCGTGACCGACTGTCCGCCGACGCCGACGCCAACCGGGCCCTCCTGCGCCGCATCGACGCGGCCCTGGACAGCCTTCCCCCGCTGCGCACCCAGGTGCGTACGGCGACGCACGCCTCGGTGTCGGCGATGACCTTCAGCTACCGGATCGCGATCGCCGACCTGATCAACTTCCGGGAGAACGTCGCGCACGGCGTGGTGGACGCCCAGCTCGCCGACGGGATCCGGGCTTCGGCCGCGCTGTCGAAGACGGCAGAGGCTCTCGGTCAGCAGCAGGTTGCCGTGCTCCGCGCTGTCGCCGGCGGCGAGCTGACCCCGGCCATGCAGCAGGACATCACCGCCGCGCGTACCAGCTACACGGAGTCGAGCCTGTCGTTCCTGGCCCTGGCCCCGCCCGACTGGAGCATCTGGTGGGAGCAGGCCGGCACCGGCAAGGAGGCGCTCGCCCTGCAACGGATGCAGGACGAGGTGTCCCGGGCCCAGCCGGGGTCGCGGCTGCAACTGGAGACCGTCGGCTGGGTGTCCACCACACAGGCGCGCGCCGCACGCCTGGCCGAGCTGCGAGGGCGGGTCGACGTCGCGGTCCTGAACGACGTCCGGGCCGCGC
This sequence comes from Micromonospora sp. NPDC005291, assembly GCF_040607415.1. Taxonomy (NCBI): domain Bacteria; kingdom Bacillati; phylum Actinomycetota; class Actinomycetes; order Micromonosporales; family Micromonosporaceae; genus Micromonospora; species Micromonospora sp. NPDC005291. Next base: position 74,050 of record NZ_JBEXGR010000016.1, on the reverse strand, counting down.
ACGCCGACCAGCGGCGCCGGGCCGTGGCCGAGGCGGTCGGGGTCCTCCTGGCACTCGTGCTGACCGCGCTGGTGACCTGGGCCGTCGCCCGGCAGATCACCCGCCGGCTGCGTCGTCTGCGGGACGCGGCCAACGCCGTGGCTTTCGAACAGCTACCCGCCGTGGTGGCCCAGCTCCAACAGCCGGGCAGCGCCGCCGTCGACCCGCACAAGCTGGCCCGTGAGCAGTCCACCGCCGCCCTCGAACCGTCCAGCGACGACGAGATCGGCGAGCTGGGCCAGGCGTTCAGCGCCGTGCACCAGGCCGCCGTGCGAACAGCCGCCGAGCAGGCCGTCATGCGCGCCAACACCGCCGACATCTTCATCCACCTGAGCCGCCGCGAACAGCGACTGGTCGACGCCGTCCTGGCCCAGGTCGACCTGGTCGAGCGGGACGAGACCGACCCCGACCGCCTCCACCAGCTGTACACGCTGGACAACCTGGCGACCCGGATGGGACGCATCAACGCCAGCCTGCTGGTGCTCGGTGGCGTCGGCGTCGGTCGCGTACGCCAGCACGACGTCCCTCTGCAACAGGTGCTCCAGGCGGCGCTGTCCCAGATCGAGCACTACGCGCGGATCCGGCTCGGCATGATCGACGGAGACGTCGCCGTCGCGGCCAAGACCGTCGACGAGGTCGTGCACCTGCTCGCCGAACTCATGGACAACGCGACGACGTACGCGCCGCCGGGCAGCGAGACATGGGTGAGCGGCCGGAGCCTGGGTGACCGCGTCATCGTCCAGATCAGCGACGAGGGCGTGGGGCTGTCCCCGCAGCGGATGCAGCAGCTCAACGAGCTGCTGGCCCGCCCACCGGCCATCGACGTGGCAGCCGTACGGGCGATGGGGCTCGTCGTCGTGGGCCAGCTCGCGGCCCGGCTGGGGGCCACCGTCCACCTGCGACACGGCCCCCGGCGCGGCATCCTCGCCGAGGCGACGCTGCCCGCCGCGATAATCCGGTCGCTGCCACCGGAGGAGTACCTGCTCGCACCCGGTCGGTTGTCGCGGCGCGCGGCCCGTACGGCCAGCCCGCCACCGCCGTACCAGCCGCGTCCCCAGCCCACCGCCGGGCGCCCCCCGGGCGAGCGGACCCTGCCGGCGGCGCCGGTTTTCCGACCGGCTCCCCCACCCCCCGACCGGGGTAACGCGCCCACCGAGGAGCTGCTCATCTTCGAACAGGTCAACCACTGGTTCCACACCGATGTCGTCGACGGCGAGGACGGCCAGGCGTGGTCCAGCCCGGCTGACAACGCCTGGCGCACCGCCGCCCAGGCGACCACCCCCGAGGTCGCCACGACCACCACGTCGGGCCTGCCCAAACGGCAGCCGCAACGGCATCTCGTACCCGGCGGCGTCACCGTGCCCCAACAGCAGCGATCCGAGTACCGCGACCCGGCACAGGTGGCGACGGCGATGGCCGCGTACGCGCGCGGTGTGGCGACCCGACGGCGCACCCCGATCGACCTCGGCAACAAATGACGCGACAGGAGAGCACATGAGCGACCAACAGGATCTCGGCTGGCTGCTGGACAGCTTCGCCGCGCGCGCGACCGAGGTCAGCCATGCGATCGCCATCTCCGCCGACGGCCTGATGGTGGCCGCCACCCGTGACCTGCCGCCGGACCGGGCCGACCAGTTGGCCGCGACGGGCAGCGGGCTGGTCAGCCTGCTGCGGGGCGCGGCGGCCTTCTTCGACGCCGGCGCGGTGATCTCCAACGTCACACAGCTCGAAGGCGGGTTCATGTTCTCGATGGCCTTCAACGACGGCGCCTCACTGCTGGTGCTCGCCGCACCCGAGTGTGACGTCGGCAAGGTCTCCTACGAGATGACCGAGCTGGCCAACCGCATCGGGGACGCGCTGACCCCTGCGGCCCGAGCGGCACTCGCCCGCAGCCGCTGACAATCCCGGCCCCCCCACGCCGGAAACCCCACCCTTCCCCTGGAGAAACACATGTCACTCACCACCCCTCGGCGCAGCTATGCCCTCACCGCGACACTGCTCGCGCTCGTGCTGGGCGTCGGCACGGCCTGCGGCGACGACGGGCCCGGCACGAGCGCCGGCGGTTCGATAAAGATCGGCCTGCTCGCGTCGCTGTCCGGCACGTACCAGGCCGTCGGTACGGAGATCCGCGACGGCTTCCAGCTCTACCTGGACACCCACGACGGCAAGCTCGGCGGTCGACAGGTCGACCTCGTCGTCGCGGACGAGGGCAACGGCGCCCAGACCGCAGTGCCGGCGGCGACCAAACTGCTCAAGCAGGACCGCGTGGTCGCGCTCACGGGCATCGTCGGTGGCGGTTCGGTCGCCGGGGTCACCCCCCTGCTCAACGAGACCAAGGTGCCACTCGTCGGCTCCAACGGCCGACCGGAGCTGAAGGACGTCTCCCGGGTCTGGCACACCTCGTATCTCTCCGACGAGCCCGGGGCGGCGATCGCCCAGCACGTCCGCGACAACGTGCAGGGCTCGGTGTACGCGATCGGCCCGGACTACCAGGGCGGCTGGGACGAGTTGCGCGGCTTCACCGACGCGTTCGCCAAGGTCGGCGGGAAGCTCGCCAACTCCGACGGCAAGACCACCTTCACCCCGTTCCCGGCCACCACCAACTTCACCCCGTACTTCGCCCGGATCAAGGCCTCCGGCGCGTCGGCGGTCTACACCTTCTACGCCGGCAGTGCCGCCGTCGACTTCGTCAAGCAGTACGCGCAGTCCGAGATCAAGGACGTCCCGTTGTACGCGGCCGGGTTCCTCACCGAAGGCGGCGTGCTCAACGCGCAGGGCGAGGCCGCCCGGGACATCTACTCGGTGCTCAACTACTCGCCCGACCTCGACAACGCCGAGAACCGCGCGTTCGTGGCGGCGTGGAAGGCGAAGCACGACGGTTCCCCGACCACGTACGCGCTCGCCTCGTACGACGCGGCGGCGGTGCTGGACCGGGCAATCGGAGCCGCCGGGAGCGACCCGACTCCGGAGGGCATCAACGCGGCCATCGGTCAGCTCGGCCAGATCGCCAGCCCGCGCGGCACCTGGCAGTTCTCCACCACCACGCACTCCCCGGTGCAGAAGTGGTACCTGCGGCAGGTCCGCCAGGACGGCCGGGCGCTGTCCAACACCGTCGTGGGTGACCTCGCGACCGTCGGCCGATGATCGCGGTGGCGGCCGGCACGAACCGGATCGACCCGTACCTGATCCCGGCGTTGGACGGTGTCGCCTACGGGCTGCTCGTCTTCGTCGCCGCGTCGGGCCTGGTCTTCTGTTTCGGCGTCGCCAACATCCTCAACCTGGCGCACGGCCTGCTCTACGCGATCGGCGGGTACACCGCCGCGGCGCTGCTCGACGGCGGCTGGGCGAGTCTGGCGTTGGCGCTGGCGGTGGGTGTGCTGGCCGCCGCCGCCGCGGGTGTGCTGCTGGCGGGCCTGCTCACGCCGGTCGCCACCGGTAACCACCTCACGCAGGCGCTGCTGACCTTCGGGGTGGCGCTGGCCGGCGGCAGCCTGCTCGTCGCTGGTTTCGGACCCGACGACCCACGGGTCCAGGTGCCCGCCGCCCTGGACGGGTCGGTGGTGGTCGCCGGCCACCGCTATGCCGCGTACCGGTTGGTCTTCATCGTCGTCGCGGCGGCGATCGCCACCGTGCTCTACCTCGTGGTGCGGCGCACCAGGGCCGGGATGCTGGTCCGGGCGGCCGTGGACGACGCGGAGATGGTCGCCTGTCTGGGCGTGAGTCCCGCGCGGATCCGGGCCGGTGTGCTCGCCGCCGCCGGTGCGCTGGCTGGCGCGGCCGGAGTCCTGGGCGCGCCCATCATCGGTCCCGGCACGGACACCGCCGACACCGTGCTGTTGCTGTCCCTGGTGGTCGTGGTCCTCGGTGGCCTCGGGTCCATGGCCGGCACCCTGCTCGCCGCACTCGCGATCGGCGAGATCCAGACGTTGGGGGTGGCGCTGCTGCCGTCCGCCGCGCCGTTCCTGCTGTTCGCCGCCATGGCGGCCGTGCTGGCCGTGCGGGCCCGTGGCCTCGCCAGCAGGTGGGGGGCGACATGAGGGACGAGGTGATCCGGCGAGGACGGGGTGCGGTCGCGGCACTCGTCCTGGCCGGCCTGATCGTGGCGCCCTGGGTGGTCGACGACTACACCACGGCGATCCTCGCCCGGACGTTGGCGCTGGCCCTGGTCGGGGTGAGCGTGGCGCTGCTCACCGGCGTCGCCGGCATGCCCACCCTCGGCCAGACCGCACCGTACGCGGCGGGCGCCTACGGCTGCGCCGTGCTGGGGAGCCGGATCTCCGACGTCGGCGTCGTGCAGCTCGCCGTCGCGGCGGGCGCGGGGGCGGTGCTGGCTGCGCTGACCGTGCCGCTCGTCGTCCACGCCCGCGGGGTGATCGTCTTGATGATCACCCTGGCCATCGGCGAACTCGTCGTGACCGTCCTCGGCCGTTGGCGGTCGGTGACCGGTGGTACGGACGGGCTGGCCGGCATCGCCCCGGTCCGCCCGTTCTGGGGGCTGCCGGTCCTGGCCAGCGACCAGGCGCGCTATCTGTACACCCTGGTCGTCGTGGCCACGGTGGTCGGCGCGGTGCTGTTGCTGCTGCGTACCCGGGCCGGGCTGCTGCTGCGTGCCGGCCGGGACGACGAGACGCGACTGCGCGCCAGCGGCCATCGGGTGCCGCTGTACCTGTCCGGCGCGCACATCGCCGCCGGGGCGATAGCCGGCGCCGCCGGCTCGCTGTTGGTCGTCGACCAGCAGTACATCTCGCCCGCCGACTTCGGCTTCGACACGTCCGCCCTGCTGCTGCTGGGTGTCGTCATCGGTGGCACGGCCTCGGTCGGCGGCGCCCTGGTGGGCGCGGCGCTGGTCATCGCCGTCCGGGACTGGCTGTTCGGGGTGCTGCCCGGCCACGCGCCGCTGGTGCTGGGCGCGCTGTTCGTGGCGACGGTCTACCTGCTGCCCACCGGCGTCAACCGGGCACGGAACAGGTGGCGACCGCCGAGCGCCCCGCCGAGCCAGGCGGACGCGCCACCCGCCCGTGACCACGCCTCGGTCCCGGAGCTACAACGATGACCTGCCTGCTCAGCGCCCAGGACGTCAGCGTGCGGTACGGCTCGCTCGCCGCGCTCGCCGGAGTGGACCTGTGCGTCCACGATGGTCAGCGGCACGCGCTGATCGGCCCCAACGGAGCCGGCAAGACGACCCTGCTCAACGTGATCGGCGGGTCCACGAAGCCGCAGCGCGGAACGGTGCGGTTCGCCGGACGGGACGTCAGTCGGCTCGGCCCGGCGGCGCGGGCGCGACGGGGCATCAACCGGATACACCAACGACCCGCGGTCTTTCCGACGCTCACCGCGACGGAGAACGTCGTGGTGGCCGCGCTGCCGCGAGTCATTCCCCGCCGCAGGTGGTGGCCGGGCGGACGCCGGCCCACCGCGCGACACCGGGCGGGCCCGCTGCTGGATCAGATGGGCCTCGCCGACGTCGCGGCGGTGCCTGCGGGGCACCTCGCACACGGGCAACGTCGCCAGTTGGAGATCGCGATGGCCCTTGCCGGTCGCCCCCGCCTGCTGCTGCTCGACGAACCGGCGGCCGGGCTGTCCGCCATCGAGGTCGGCCGGCTGGTCGAGCTGCTCCGCGAGCTACCCAGGGAGGTCGCCGTGTTACTTGTCGAACATCGACTGGACCTGGTGTACGCCCTGTCCGACACGGTCACCGTGCTCCGCGACGGTCAGACGTTGGCCGCCGGCACGCCGGACGAGATCCGTACCTCGCCGCTCGTGCGGCAGGCCTACGCCGACGGGGTGGCCTGATGCTGTGTGTGGATCGCCTCTGCGCCGGCTACGCCGGAGGGAAGGTGCTGCACGAGGTCAGCCTGCGGGTGCGCCCCGGCAGCATCCAGGCCGTGGTGGGTCGCAACGGGGCGGGCAAGAGCACGCTCGTGCACACGATCGCCGGGCTGGTACGAGCCTCCAGTGGTCACATCGAGATCGGCGGCGTGCACGTGGCCGGCCGGCAACCGCATCGCATCGCCCAGTCCGGCGTCGGTCTCGTCCCGCAGGGCCGGCGGGTCTTCTCCCGGCTGACCGTGGCCGAGCACCTGGTCCTGGCGGCCGCGCCGTGGCGGGCCGCCACCCCCGGCGGCGAGGGCTGGACGGTGGCCCGGACCCTCGAACTACTGCCGAGGCTGGCGGTGCGGCTGCGACACCGCGGCTGCGAACTCTCCGGCGGCGAGCAGCAGATGCTGGCGATAGCCCGTGCGCTCCTCGGCCAACCACGGGTGCTGCTGCTCGACGAACCGTGTGAGGGCCTCTCGCCCGACCTGGCGGCGCGGGTCCGTGAGCTCGTCAGTGGCCTCGCCGCAGACGGGTTGACCGTGCTGCTCGTGGAGCAGCAGCTTCAGCATGCGATCGAGATCGCGGACCGGGTGGCGGTGCTGGAGTACGGCCGGGTGATCTACGACCGACCGACGGCCGAGGCCCGCGTCGATCCGGCCCCACTGGCGGCGATGTTGAGCGTCGCCGCCGTCCCGCCACCCCCTACCAGCCGACCAGGCCCTCGACTCTGGGCCGACACCCCGTAGTCACCCCACCCGTTTCGGAGAGGTAGACACCGATGGCAACCGCCACGAGCGATGACGCGTACACGTTTGACAACGGCGCACCGGACGCCGTCGCCCAGATGCACGCGCTGGAGTCCTTCCTGGATCCGATCACGACACGCCGCCTGGCCCGCCCGGTGCTGCGACCGGGGGCGACCTGCTGGGAGGTCGGGGCCGGTGGCGGCTCGATGGCCCGGCGGATCGCCCGCGCGATCGGCAACGACGGTCGCGTGCTGGCCACCGACATCGACCCCACGCACCTCGTGGCGGAGGGCAACCTGCACGTACGCCGGCACGACGTCCGCACCGAACCGCCACCCGGGGACGCCTTCGATCTGATCCACGCCCGGTTGGTGCTGCTGCACCTGCCCGATCGACGACGGGTCCTCCGCACGCTCACCGGCGCGCTGGCTCCCGGCGGGTGGCTGCTGGTCGAGGAGTTCGACTGCACCGCGCCGCTGCGGGTGCTGACCGCGCCAACCGACGACGCCGCGAAGCTCTTCACGCAGGTCATGGACGCCATGATGGGTGTGCTGGAGGACCACGGTGCCGACCTGGGGTGGGCGCAGGACGTGCACACCGAGATGGCCCTCGCCGGTCTGACCGACCTGGACACCATCACCCACTCGCAGAGCTGGGCCGGCGGTTCGACCGGAACGTCGCTCTACGAGACGAACTCCCGCCAGTTGGAGCCGGACCTGCTCGCCGCAGGGCTGTCGCCCAACCAACTGAACGCCTTCCGGCGGCTGGTCCGTGACCCCGGGTTCGCCGTCATGTCGTACCACTTCGTCTCCACGCGGGGCCGTCTACCGGGCTGAGAGGTCAGGTGGAACACCGACGGCAACCGGCCGGGCTCCCCGCCAGGGAGCCCGGCCGGCCGTGGCCCGTGGATCAGCGGTGGCGGCCCTCCACCACCCGGTAGGTACGCAGGTTCGGGTCTGCCTTGATCTGCGCCTCGGTGTACTTGATCGTGTCCCAGCCCTTGCCCGAGTAGAGCGCGGTCTGGTCGCCGTACCAGGGGGAGTTCGGGTTGGTCGACTGGGAGTAGGTGAGGATCTGGCGCCCGGACGGCCCGCGTGGGCCCAGTTCGACGGCCATCACGAACGACGAGCCGTGCACCACCTTCGGGTAGCCGACACCGGGCACCCGATTGTTGACGATCATGTTGAAGATGCCGGCCTCGGCGCGCCCGCCGTGGATCGGAATGCGCCGATCGCCACGCGTCTCGGTCTGGACGTCCCCGAGACGCGCGTCGAGCGGGATGCCGGCGAGGCGCTGCACGGCGTCGGCGAGCGCGGTGAGCACGCCCGGGTTGACGGTGTCGAGCCGGCGCGGCGTGCGCACCGGGTCGGTAACGGCGAAGGGTTCCGCGAAGCGCAGCCCGTTGGCCAGGACGAACTCGGTGAACAGGTGCGCGCCCCGGCTGTCCAGGTCGGCGTGCAGGTCCCAGCGGGCCAGCGCGGTGCAGGCGGCGCGCAGGTCGACCGTCGCGCCGTTCGAGGCGGTGCCGGTCGGGTGGGCGGTGCAGAGCGCCACCAGGTCGTCGCGGACCAGTTCGCCGCCGTACACCCGGTTGCCGAAGACGGTCCGCCACAGCCGGTCGGCGGTGAATCCACGGCCGGGCAGCCCGTCGGTGCCGGCCAGGCGCTGCTGCACCTGGTCGAGGCCGAGACGGGTACGCAGGCTGCGCGGGGTGCGTTCGTCGCCGATGATGCGCGGGTAGCCCTCCAAAGGCGCCTTCGGGTTGGCCAGCCAGTAACTGTCGTTGGAGTTGGTGACGTAGTCGCTGCGGACGCTGACCGGCAGGTTCGCCGGGCCGAGGATGCCGGGCACGGCGGCGTCCGGGTCGGCGCCGAGCGCGCAGGCCGACCGGGAGCCGTCCAGGACGGCCTGACCGCTGCTGGCGTACAGCGGCTGGAACGGCGCCGGGATGCAGGCCCCGACGAGGGCATCGGTCACCCGGGGCACCACCGAGTGGTCGGCGTAGAGCGCCTCGCCACGGGCGTCGGCCGCGATCACGTTGACCCAGGGCAGGAACTGGTACCGGTCGAGGACCCGCTTCAGGTCCCGCACCGTCTCGGCGCGGCCCATCTGCAACCACCCGTCGAAGGCCCGGTTGTTGGTGGCGTTGATGTCGGTGATGGCGTACGCGGAGCTGGCGGTCCAGTCGAAGCTGCCGGGCACCACCACGACCGGCCCGAAGTGGGTGTCGTGGAAGGTCCGGCTGACCGGGACCGTGCCGCCGTTCGGGCCGGGCACTCGCACCGTGACCGTACGGGTGGTCATCTTCCGTGGCGTGCCGTCCACGTAGTAGGAGGTGGGATCGCCGGGGACCAGCGCGAGGCGGTGCCAGACGAACCGGCGAGCGGTGGAGACGGTGTGGCTCCACGCGAGGGTGCGGTTGTGCCCGATCTCGATGATCGGGTCACCGATCAGCGCGGCGCCCTCGACGTCGTAACGGCCGGGCACCTTGAGGTGCATGCGGTAGAAGCGTTCCGCGCCGTCCCACGGGAAGTGCGGGTTGGCCAGCACCATGCCGCCCCGGTTGGCGGTGGCCGCCTCACCCAGTCCGTACGCGTTGCTGCCCACCCCGGCGGGCGCGCCATCGACGGATGCGAGCACGGCCGCCGCGCCGGGTGCGTCCTGGACGGCGGCCGGGCCGGTCGCGGTGGGAGGCGCGGCGGCGACGATCCCGTCGAGCACCGCCCGCGAGCCCGCTCGGACCATGCTGGCCCAGGTGGTACGCCAGATGTCCAGCTCGGTCAGCGGGCGCACCCACGGCTTGGCCCGGCACGCCGGGTCGGTGAGCCGCGTCGCACCGGTGCGACGCAGGTAGGAGTTGTAACCGGCGACGAAGCCGCGAATCTGGTCGCGGACGTCGGTGGACGGTGAGTGGACGCCGTCGCGGCGGCCGTCGAGGAGCCGCTCCACCGTCCGGTCGTCGACGGCCTTGCGGAAGAACAGGTCGCTGCGTACGTTCGCGTCGGTCGGGCCGGTCACGCCGAAGTAGCGGGAGCGCTCGCCGTTGACCGTCACCACCTTCTCGGCGATGACGCAGAGGTTGTCCTCGGCCTGCACGTATCCGACGCCGAAGCCGAGGTTGGCGTAGCTCGTGGCGGTGATGTGCGGGACGCCGTAGGACGCCCGGCGGATCTCGACCGAGTAGCCCCGATCGCGCTGGTGCGCACCGGCCGGAGGCACGCTCAGCCCCGCCATGATCAGGCCCAGGACCACCCCCGCCGCGCCGAGGCGTGTTGATGTTGTCACCGGGTCCTCCCCCCGTCGCCCTCCGACGTCGCTGCCCGAGGGACATTCACGTTGATCGGCATTCTCGTCGCTGCCGAGCCGCCCCGTACACCCCCGCCGCGCCGACAACACGCCGTGGTGCGGTCAGCGGCCGGAGCCCAACGGCCTCGGCGGCATGTCGGTGGTGGTGTCGGTGACGTGTCGGAGGGGTGTCAGCCGACCCGCGCACGCTGTTGGACATGACAGCTGACCTGGTGATCGAGGCCGCGGGCCTCGTCAAGAACTTCGGGAAGACGAGGGCGCTACAGGGCGTGGACCTCGCCGTACCCCGGGGGACGGTGCTCGGCGTGCTCGGCCCCAATGGCGCCGGCAAGACCACCGCCGTACGCATCCTCTCCACCCTTCTGACCCCGGACGGCGGCACCGCCCGGATCGGCGGCTTCGACGTGGTACGTGACGCCGAGCGGGTACGGCAGAGCATCGGCCTCACCGGCCAGTACGCCTCGGTCGACGAGGACCTGACCGGGCGGCAGAACCTGGAGCTGTTCGGCACCCTGCTGGAGCTGGGGCGCACCGGCGCCCGGCGACGGGCCGCCGAACTGCTCGACTGGTTCGACCTGACCGCCGCCGCGAACCGGCAGGCCAAGACCTACTCGGGCGGCATGCGGCGACGGCTGGACCTGGCCGCCAGCCTCGTCGGCTCCCCCGCCGTGATCTTCCTGGACGAGCCGACGACCGGACTCGACCCGGCCAAGCGCGAGGACATGTGGGACGTGGTCCGCTCACTGGTCAACAACGGCTCGACGGTGCTGCTCACCACGCAGTACCTGGAGGAGGCCGACGCGCTCGCCGACGCGATCACGGTGATCGACCACGGCCGGGTCATCGCGCACGACACACCCGAAGGACTCAAGCGGGTGGTCGGCGGGCAGACCCTCGAGGTTCGACCGTCCGACCCGGCGCAGCTGCCCCGAACCGCGGCGATCCTGACCCAGGTCGGCTCCGGCGCGCAGGCCGACGAGATCCGCAAGGGCGTGCTCGCGGTGCCGGTCACCGACGACGCGGCCCTGACCGAGAGCGTCGCGCGGTTCGCCACGGCCGGCATCGCGGTCACCGAACTCTCCCTGCACCTGCCGAGCCTCGACGAGGTGTTCTTCACCCTCACCGGGCGTACGGCGTCCGAAGACGACACCACCCGCCCCACGGAGGTCGCGGCATGAGCACTCTGATCGACGTCCCCACCACAAGGACCCTGGGGCTTTCGACAACCGCCCCGAACCCACGGCCGTTCCGGCTGGTCCGGCATTCGTTGGCGCTCGCCAAGCGCAGCCTCATCAAGACCTGGCGTACGCCTGAGGCGCTGATCGACGTCACGCTGCAGCCGGTGCTGTTCCTCATCATCTTCGTGTACATCTTCGGCGGCGCGGTCGCCGGATCCACCCACGACTACCTGCAGTTCCTGCTGCCCGGGATCCTGGCGCAGACCATCGCCACCGGTGCCATCGCGATCGGCGTCAACCTCAACACCGACATCGCCAAGGGGATCTTCGACCGGTTCCGGTCGCTGCCGATCCCCCGCTCCGCACCGCTGGTCGGCGCGGTCCTCGGTGACGTCGTCCGGTACGTGATCGTCACGGTCTCGACCCTCGCGATCGGCTACCTGCTCGGCTTCCGGATCGACACCGACCTGTTCCGGGCGATCGCCGGGTGTCTGCTGGCGGTCCTGTTCGCGCTGTGTCTCAGCTGGCTGCCGGTCTTCGTGTCGATGAAGGTACGCACCCCGGGTGCCGTGCAGGGCCTGATGTTCGCGCTGATCATGCCGCTGAGCTTCGCGTCGAACGTGTTCGTCGGCGCCGACACCCTGCCGGGCTGGATGCAGGCCTTCGTGGACGTCAACCCGATGACCCACCTGGTGGCGTCGGTACGCGGACTGTTCCTCGGCACACCGATCGGCTCCCACGTGTGGTGGACGCTCGCCTGGTGCGCCGGCCTCGTGGCGGTGTTCATGCCGCTGGCGCTGCGCGCGTACCGCAAGAAGATCTGACCTAGGCGAGCAGGTCGTCCATCAGCTCGCGGATCCGGGCGACGACCGCGGCGACCGGCCGCTCCCGCCACACGGCCAGTAACGGCTCACGCTGCTCCTCGTCTCCGAGGGCGGCGTTGAGCCGTTCGGCGTCTCCGGGCGGAAAGAACACCCCGACGTGGGTGCCGATGCGTGTCCCGAGCGCGAACAGTTCGCGCGCGACCGCGACGTCGCCCCGGTGCGCCGCAAGCTCGGCGCCGCCCTGGGCCCATGCCCCGATCACCGGCAGGTCCTTCGAGGAGAACGCCTCGTCGCGGGCGAGGGTCAGCAGGGCGACCGCGTGCGTGTCGGCGTTCTCTCCCGGCGTCGGCCGGATCTGCGCCACCCGCAGGTGGAGGACCGCCACCCCGACCCGGAGTATGACGCGCGGCTGCAGCGGCGGGCTGGTCCAGCCGGCCAGGATCCGGATCACCCGGTCGCCGTACGCAAGGCTCTCGTCGTACCGCTCACGCTGCCAGGCCAGGTGGGCCAGTCCGAGGCCCGCCACCGCGGCGTCCACCGCCTCGGCCTCGCCCGGTGCCGCCGTCTCGACCAGTCGCCGCTCGGCGTCCCGGTCGCCGACCAGGGCAAGCTGCACGTCCAGCCGCACCCGGATCGATCGGGCATCCTGCGTGGCACCGATCATCTCCATGTGTCGGATGCTGCGCGCCATCCACTCAGACGACCGGTTGTCCTCGCTCGGGACCAGGAACTGCCCGACGGCCCCCGCCGCCATCGCCATGCCCCAGTGGTCACCGGCCACCTCGAAGCGACGGTAGGCCTGCTCGGAGTCCACGATCGACGCGTCGAGCATGCCGCTGTTCTCCCGGACCGCGGCGCGGGCGAACAGGCCGAGCCCCTGCACGTACGGGTCGGGGTGCCCGATCATCTCGGCGGTGCCCTTCATGCTCTCTTCCGGGTCGGACTTGTCGAACGCGGGTAACGCCGACGCGAGCACGGTCAACCGGGACGACACTTCGTTGGGCCGCTCGGCGAGAAGGGTCCGAAGCGCCCTCCGGGCGAGCACGGCGAGTCGGAGTTCGCCGCTGATGCCGGCGTTGACCCCGACCAACAGGCACATCCAGGCGAGCCGGTCGGCGTCGGGCAGTGGGCGACCGGTGGACCGGCCGTGCAGGATCGCGGAGTGGCGCCGCCGGTCCGGGTCCTCGATGTGCAGGAGACCCCCTGCCCACCCGGACACCTCAAGGTGCAGTCCACGAATCGCCCAGAGGTGGAACAGCGCGGTGGCGACCTCGATCATGGCCGGCTCGTCGTCCTGGTCGAGCGCCCAGCGCAGACCCGCGATCAGATTGTCCTGCTCGGCGGCGCAGCGGGCGAGTGCGTCGACCTGGCTCGGGCCGACGAACTGGTCGGCGAGCGCGACAGCCTGCTCCCGGGCCCACCCGACCAGGCCGGTCATGGCGGGACCTCGGGCACCCGCTGCGTCGAGGCGGGCTTCGCCGTACTCACGGACCGTTTCGAGCATTCGGTAGCGGGGCGGTCCGTCCCCCTCGACCAGGGTCAGCAGGGACTGTTCGACGAGCGTCGCCAGGCCGCGACGTACGTCCGGGGTCTGCGCGACCGAGGCGGCGAGGTCCGCGGTGAACGGCGCCGGGATGATCGCGACCCGCTGGAGCAGCTCGCGGTCGTCCGGGGCGAGCAGTTCCCGGCTCCAGTCGACCATCGCCCACAGGCTCGCGTGCCGTTCCGGCAGCCCGCGCAGAGCGTCGTCGAGCAGCGCGAACCGGTCGCTCAGGCCGGCGAGCACGTCGTCGATCGGCATGTGCCGCAGTCGCGCGGCGGCCAGTTCGAGCGCCAGTGGCAGGTTGTCGAGTCGGTGACACAGAGCAAGCGCCCGCTCGGTGTCCCAGGTCGACACCGCACCACCGGCCCTCGCCCGGGAATCGATCAGCGCGAGCGCGTCGGTGTCCGGCAATGCGGTGAGCCGGTGGACCAGCTCGCCGGCCAGGCCCAGCGGGGCGCGGCTCGTCGCGAGCACCGTGACCTCCGGTGAGGTGACCGCGACCAGGTCCGCGACGACGGTGGCCACCGCGTCGAGAACGTGTTCGCAGTTGTCCAGCACGACCAGCCCGTCGAGGTCGGGTGCCACGGCGCGGAGCCGCTCTTCCGGGCTGAGCACCCTCCGTTCGAGGCCCAGGTTGCCGCCGGTCGCCGAGGTGTCCCCGCCACCGAGCGCCGCGAGCACCGTGGGCAGCACCTCGTCGGGCGAGCGCAGGCCGGCCAGTTCGATGACGCGTGCCGACTGCCCGGCTGCCGCCGCGCGGCGCGTCACCTCGGCGGCGAGCCGGGTCTTGCCCGCGCCGCCGGTCGCCACGATCGTCACCAGGGGCGCCTTGCCGAGTGCCTCGCCCACGGACTCGACGTCCCGCTCCCGGCCGACGAGGGCGGTCATCGGCCTGCGCCACGCGGCGGGCAGGGCGATCCGCACCGGCTGCCGGGGCGGTGCCACGACGACCGGGTTGGTGAGCTCGCCACGCAGCAGTGCCAGGTGGACCTGTGTGATCACGGGCGACGGGTCGGTGCCGTACCGGTCGGCCAGTTCGGTCCGGAGTCTCTCGATGACCTCCAGCGCCTCCGCCTCCCGTCCCTGGGCGGCGAGCACCCGGACGAGCAGGGCGGCGGACGGCTCGTCCGGCGGTGTCCGCGCGACGAGCCGGCTCAGGTCGACCTCGTCGACCGGGCCCGCTCCGGCGAGTGCCGCCTGCGCACGCAGCGCGGCGACATCCGCGAACAGGCGTGTGTCCTCGGCGGTGCCGAGCTCCGGGACCTCGGGGAACAGGGCGCGCGCCTGATCGGCGGAGCTGCGGGCGGCACGGACGTCGCCGGTCCCGAGCACGGTCCGTGCCTGATCGACGAGCCTCCGCGCCTCGACCGCGTCGACGAGGACCTCCTCGGCGGGCAGACGGTATCCGCCCGGCACCGCGACCACGGGCAGCCCGAGACGGCGCACCCGGGACACGAGCGCCTGGACGGCGCCGGTCGCGTCGTCGGGTGGTGCGCCGTCCCACACGGCGTCCACGAGCAGGCTCGTGGAGACCGCCCGCCCGCGCGCGCCGACGAGCGCACGGACCACCGCCGTGAGCCGTTCACCCCGGACCGGCCGGCCACCGACGGCGAGCGGGCCGAGGATCGTGATCTGCACGGAACCAGCATCCCCCACTCATGCTTGCCCGACGAGCAGGGTCCCTGCCCGACGGGCGGGTTTCGGGTGGGCAGCACACGCAGGATGCGTCGGAGCCTGCGGGGTGCGTACAGTTTCGGGTCGGACTTGAGGTGGGCCGGGTGGATCCGGCACGGACACGGGACGAGACAAAGACGCATGACGGTGGACAACATTACCGAAACCGGTCAAGACGGTATTGACCGAAGCCGGCTGGAGGCCTGCCTCAGCGTCTTCGAGGCGTTGGAGGCGCTGCCCCCCGACCACCCCGACGTGGTCCGGGTGCAGCGGGCCACCGCCCGGCTCTACAAGGTGATCAAGCAGCGGCGACGCGAGGAACGGCGAGACGCCATCCTCGCGGCCGACCGGGCGGTGACGGAGGCCACGGCCACCGGCGCTCCTGGGCGGATCGACGACGAGACCCAGGGCATTCCGCTCGCGACCTCCACCGCGGGTGAAACGGCGGGTTTCCTGCACAATCCGCGCGGCTGCTACGTCTGCAAGCAGCGCTACCGCGAGGTGGACGCCTTTTATCACCAGCTCTGCCCGTCCTGCGCCGCGCTGAACCGGGAGCGCCGCGACGCGCGTACCGACCTGACCGGGCGACGCGCGCTACTCACCGGCGGCCGGGCCAAGATCGGCATGTATATCGCGCTGCGGCTGCTGCGCGACGGTGCGCACACGACGGTGACCACGCGGTTCCCGCACGACGCGGTCCGCAGGTTCGCCGCGATGCCCGACAGCGGGGACTGGCTGCACCGCCTGCGCATCGTCGGGATCGACCTTCGTGACCCCGCACAGGTGATCGCCCTCGCCGACTCGGTCGCCAGCCAGGGACCGCTCGACATCCTGATCAACAACGCGGCGCAGACCGTCCGTCGCTCCCCCGGGGCGTACGCGCAGCTCATCGCCGCGGAGGCCGCGGCCCTGCCGGACGGCCCGCTGCCGGAGCTGATCACGTTCGCCAAGCCGGACGGCCAGGGCGGCCCGGCGGGCAGCCTGACCGCCGGGCCGCAGTCGACCGCGCTCACCCCGCACGCGCTCACCGCGCTGGCACTCACCAGCGGCTCCGCCTCGCCAGAACGGATCGCGGCGTCCACGGCCATCGACGCCGGCGGTCTCGTGCCGGACCTCGACTCGGTCAACAGCTGGGTCCAGCGGGTGCACGAGGTCGACCCGGTCGAGCTGCTCGAAGTGCAGCTGTGCAACATCACCGCGCCGTTCGTACTGGTCAGCCGGCTGCGCCCGGCGATGGCCGCCGCGAAGGCCCGCCGGAAGTACGTGGTGAACGTGTCGGCGATGGAGGGGCAGTTCGGCCGCGGTTACAAGGGGCCGGGGCACCCGCACACCAACATGGCCAAGGCCGCTCTGAACATGCTGACTCGCACCAGCGCCGAGGAGATGTTGACCGACGGCATCCTGATGACCAGCGTCGACACCGGCTGGATCACCGACGAACGCCCCCATCCGACGAAGATGCGGCTGGCGGACGAGGGCTTCCACGCCCCGCTGGACCTGGTCGACGGGGCGGCCCGGGTGTACGACCCGATCGTCCGTGGCGAGCTGGGCGAAGACCTGTACGGCTGTTTCCTGAAGGACTACGCGCCCTGCGCCTGGTGATCACCCCGTACGACGAGGAGAACAAACATGTCAGCTGACCGTGACCCGTGGCCCACGCTGGACGAGCTGCTGCGCGAGGAGAGCGAGCTGGAGCTTCCCGGCCTGTCCGAGACCGACGCGTACGAGCTGGGGATGCTCGCCGTCACCGCCGCGAGTGAGCAGGGGCTACCGGTCTCGGTGGGGGTGTGGCGGGCCGGTCGTCAGCTGTTCCACTGTGGTCTGCCGGGGTCGACGGCGGACAACGACGGTTGGCTACGCCGCAAGGGGCGAGTGGTGATGCGGTTCGAGCACTCCTCGCTCTACATGGCCCGGTTGTGCCAGGACAAGCAGGTGACGCTGGCCGAGAAGTACAGCCTGCCGGCCTCGCGGTACGCGGCGGCCGGAGGTGCCGTGCCACTGCGTGTTCGCGGCACCGGCGTGGTGGGCTGGGTCGGAGTCTCCGGGCTGCCGCAGCTGGATGACCACCGCTTCGTCGTCGACATCCTGCGCAAGCTCCCCCGCTAGCCGAGCGGCACCGGCCAGCGGGGGGCGGCCAGCGGTCAGCGTGCGCGCCGGTTGGCGCGCAGGGCGCCCAGGATCACGCCGGGCCGGGCCAACGAGCGCGGGTGCACCCGCATGGACACGACATCGTTGAACCGTCGCGCGGTCGTCACGTCCGTGACGGTCGCGGTGATGATCTGCCTGCTGGCCCAGCTGGAGACCCGGTAGCCGCGCGGGTATGGCCCGTCGACGTGGGGCAGCGCCAGGTCCGCGGAGGTCGATATCGACCAGGCGGCGTCGACCACGACCTTCTGCAGCGCGAGGTAGTGGCGCGCGGGCACGGTCAGATCCGGGCTGGAGCGCAGGTACGTCGACAGGCAGGCCGCGTGCAGGGCCGCGGCCGTCATTCCCTGCCCGTACACCGGGTTGAATGACGCGACGGCGTCGCCGACGCTGATGAGCCCGGCCGGAAACCGCTTCAGCGCGTGGAAGTCCCGCCGCCGACTGTCGGCATGGTGGTAGGTCTGGACGTCGCCGAGCATCTCGTTGTCGGCGACCGCACCGAACTCTGGTGGAAACTGCTCCCGCAGGCGACGGACGAAGTCCTCGCTGGTGCGCCCCGGACGGTCGTCGCCGTAACCGGCCATCATGGCCATCCACCGACCGCCCTCGATGGCGAAGAACGCGGCGCCCGCCACGTCGGCCATTGTTCCCGGAGTGTGCAGCGCCAGGACGACCGTCGCCGCCGGGTTCTCCTCCGTGCGCCGGAACAGGGCGGTGGCGTAGTTCAGGTGCATGGTCATCCGCCGCGTGACCGGCCGCTCCCAGTCGGCCCGCTCCAGCCAGTCCGACAGCTTGCTGGAGCGCCCCATGGCGTCCACCACGAGGTCACCGCGCTCGACGCCGGGCACACCACCGACGTCGCAGCGGACCCCGGTGACCGCCTCGCCCTCGAACATCAGACCCGTGGCACGGGCGGTGACCGTCTTGACGTTGGGCAGTCGAAGCACCTGCTGACGGATCAGCCCCTCCAACAGGGGCCGGCTGCCCGCCAGGCTGTCGTCCTCGTCGGGGACGACCACCTTCAGACGGCCGTCGAGGTAGCTGCGTCTGGCAGGCGGTGGCGCCTCGATCGCCCCGTGGGTCACGGCCTGTTCCCGGAACCCGGGAAACAGGCGTTCAAGCTGGAGGAGACCACCGGGCAGCAGGGCGTGCAGTTGTGTGCCCTGTGGCACGCCGGGCCGCGCGCCGCTCACCTGCGGGTCGTCCCGGTCGATGATGACCACGCTGTCGGCGTAGTCGGACAACACCCGGGCAGCCAGCAGGCCGGCGACGCTGCCGCCGACCACGACGGCCGTACCCATGATCGGAGAAGTCTGGTCGGGGGGTCGCACCGCGTTCAGCTCTGCGAAGACCCGGGACGGGGAGAGGGACATCGTGCTCTCCAAGGGGTACGAGATGGGTGCCCTCCCCGGTTTCTGCCAGCGAGCGGTACGCGGGGCAGACCGGTGGACGGTCGTTCGATGTGAGGCCCCTCGATCGTCGCACAAACGCCGAAAATTGACTGACCGTGTCGGCCAGGTGACCCACCCGGCGGCGTGCCGGCCGCCCGGCGATCGACGTTCCGGCGGGGCAGGTGGCGCGCACCCACGCCGACTGTCACGATCTCCGCCATGCCCGTCGCGCGTCGTACTCTGCTCGGAGCCGGCCTGGTCGCCGCGGCCTCCGCCCTCACCGGCTGCGGTGACAACGGTGCGCCGGATACCGCTGTGGCCGACTCCGGCGACGCGGTGATCGCGACTGACGCCGCCGGGAACAGGGTCGGGTTCGGCTCGGCCGGGGACACCAGGGCGCCGTCCGGCTCGCCGAGCGCCACCCCGCCCCCGAGCGGCGATGCCGCGCCGGCCGACCAGGCCCGCTACGCCCAGGACGTGTCCGCCCTGCTCCGACGGCACCTGCCCGCCACCTCGCAGACTGTTCAGCACAAGGGATTCCCCGGTGCTGTGGCCGTCGTCCTGGTGAACGGGACGACGACGGTCCACACCGCTGTCGGGGAGGCACTGCGCTACGGGTCGGGCCCGAAACTCCTCACGGCGAGCCAACGCGTCGCGATGCGCCCCGACTCCATCTTCGACCTCGCTTCGGTCACGAAGGTGTACACGGCCATCCTGCTGCTCCAGCAGGTCGACAAGGGGCGTGTCGACCTGGCTGCCCCGGTCCGCGACTACCTGCCCGCCTTCACCGGCACGGGCAAGGAGCGGATCACCGTCGAGATGCTGCTCACCCACACCAGCGGTCTCCCCGTCGGCGCCAAGGTCACCGGCCTTCGCGACAACGCGGCACGTTGGAACGCCGTGCTCACCAGCGGGCTGATCTCCGGGGCCGTGCCCGGGAACACGTTCCGCTATTCCAGCGTCGGGCTCATGGTCGCCGGCAAGATCGTCGAGAAGGTCACCGGTGATCGGCTCGACCAGGCGCTCAAGAGCAACCTGACCGGCCCGCTCGGCCTGCGTGACACCGGCTTCAACCCCAGCACCTGGCTGTCCGGCACCGCGAAGGCCAGTCGCCTGGTCGCTACCGACGCCCGTTCGTCCCGGGGCCTGCTACGGGGCACCGTCCATGACGACGTCGCCAACCACCTTGGCGGCATCGCTGGTCACGCCGGCGTCTTCGCCACCGCCACCGACCTCGCGGCCATCGGTCAGATGCTGCTCAACGGGGGCACCTACCAGGGCAAGCGCGTCCTCGCCGCGGCGACCGTGCGTCGGATGCTCACCAACCTCAACGCCGGGAAACCCGCCGTCGACCCCGAGCGGCCCAACCGGACCGCCGCCCACGGCCTCGGGGTCGTCCTCAACCAGAGCTGGTTCATGGGCAGGCTCGCCTCCACCCGGACGTTCGGGCACACGGGGTTCGCCGGCCCCTCGCTCCTGGTCGACCCGAACCGCAAGCTCGTCCTCGCCCTGCTCACCAACCGCGCGCACCCCAACTGGAGCTGGTCGAACCCGGACCCGGTCCGCGCCGCCGTCGGCGACCTGCTCGCCAAAGAGGTCAACTGACCGCAGCGCCACTGCACAATCGAGCCTCATCGCTCCTCAGATTTCTTGAGGAGGGATAGGAAAGTGTGGACCGCCGGTCCTCACCCTGACACGATGCTTGCGCTAGCAGTGCACATACCTCGTCCCTCAAGGTGGAGGACCGATGCACACATCTCGCCGGAGATTGCTCTCGGTGGTGGCCGGGGTCGCGCTCGCCACCAGCCTGTCCGTCGCCCCCGTTCCGAGCGCCGCCGAAGCCGCCGCCGCGCCGACGCACCGCCCAGTGATCTTCGTGCACGGCAGCGCCGGATCGGCCTCGCAGTTCCAGTCCCAGGCCAAACGCCTCGCCAGCAACGGCTACCCGATCGACATCATCGAGGCCCACGAGTACGACTCCCCGAACATCGCGACGATCCTGCCCCAGGTGTACGCGGGGCTCGACGCACGGATCTCCCGCCTGCTGGCAGCGACCGGCGCGGACAGGGTCGACCTGCTCGCGCATTCCCTGGGCACCTTCGTCATGCAGGGCTATCTCACCAGCTCACCGGCGCGTGCCGCGAGGGTCGCGCACTACGTCAACCTGGACGGGCGCACCGCGACCTCCCCGCCGGGCGGTGTGCCCACCCTCGCGATCTGGGGTGAGGGCGACCCGGCCCGCGCCATCGTGGGCGCGACCAACGTGTACCTCCCCGACCAGTCCCACACCCAGACCGTGTCGTCACCGGAGTCGTTCGGTGAGATCTTCCGGTTCCTCCAGGGTCGCGCGCCCCACACGACGCGGATCGTGCCCCAACTCTTCGGCACCGCCCGGGTCGCCGGCCGCGCGGTGCTCTTTCCGAGCAACGTCGGCGTCACCGATGCGACCCTGGAGGTCTTCCCGGTCAACTCCCTGACCGGCAGTCGGTTGTCGCACCGGCCCACGCATCGGGTGCCGCTGGCCGGTGACGGCTCGTTTGGCCCCTTCCCGGTGCTCGCCACGGCCCGCTACGAGTTCGCCATCGTGCGCTCCGGTGCCGCGACGCACCACTTCTACTTCCAGCCGTTCCTCCGCTCGGATTCGTTCGTACGCCTGGCGACCAGCGTGCCGGGCGAGGGTCTGGGCGCGCTGGTCGACACCAGCGACCGGCACACGGCGTTGACGATCCAGCGCCAGAAGGAGTGGTGGGGCGACCAGGGCGATGCCGGCGACAACCTCTGGATCAACGGCAGGGATGTCCTGAACGCGGCGAACACGCCGCGCGTCAAGAGGACGATCGCCATCTTCGCGTTCGACGACGGCAGCGACGGGGTGACCGACCTGACCGCTCCGTTGCCGGAGTTCTTCAGCCAGACCTTCATCACCGGCATGGACATGTTCATCCCGGCGGCACCAGCGCACCTCGGCCTCGTACGGATCAGGGTCGGTCAACGTGGCGGCGGATATGACGTGATCAACGTGCCCAACTGGAAGTCCAGCGAGCATCGCGTGTCGGTGAACGTCAACGACTTCTGAGCGGCGCCACCGGTCGACCGGGCGTAGCGGCGGGTTCGCCTTCCACACGGGCGGGCTCGCCGTGGCCACCGGCGGTTCGCCCTCAGGCGCGCAGGCGTTCCAGCCCGTCCAGGAGCAGGTCGAGGGTGAACTCGAACTCGGTCTGGCCGTCGCACCAACCGAGGGTGGGGTCGGTGACGTCGTGGATCTCGGTGGCCACCATGGCCGTCAGGTGCGGTAGCGCCTCGGCCATCGCGGCCAGGTCCGCCTCCGCGACGTCGTCCTCCATGCTCCCGCCGGCCGACGACGGGCTGAAGATCTCCTGCGCGAACCCGAGCGGCAGGCTGCCGAACGCGTGCATCGCCCGATGCGCGAGGCGGTGCGAGAATCCCGCATCGAGCAGGGTGCCCACGATCCCGTCGTAGTACGTGTACAGGCCGGCGGGGATGGTGCGGCGTGAGCCCAGCAGCCCGGGCACCCACGGGTGACGCAGCATGATCTGACGCGCCGCGAGGAACTGCCGGCGCAGCCGCGTTCGCCAGTCTTCATCCCCACCGTTCGTGGAGTTGCAACCTGGTCCAGCACGAATCACTCGCGCGCGTCGGGGTTGCCTTCGAACTGCTCATCGTCATCAGCCAGGCCCTCGCCGCCGCATGGTTCTATCGACTGTTCCGCACGGCGGACCGGCTTGCCGCCGGCGCCATCGCCGCCTTCGGCCTCATCAACGCGGTCGTGGTCCTCGTCAGCGCGGCACTGCTCGCCACGGCGGTCGACGTCGCGCTCGACCCGGTCGGCGACGCGGCGGCTACCGTCCAACTCCTTTACCTGACCAGCGGCAACCTGTGGGGCGTCGGAGGACTGTTCTTCGGGCTGTGGCTCATCCCCATGGGACGCTGCGTGCTCCGCTCGAACTGGATGCCGCGCCCGCTCGGCTGGATCCTCGTCGGTGGCGGCATCGGATACCTGCTCAGCGCATTCATCGGATACCTCGCCCCGGACGCACAGGGCATCGCTGACGCTCTGGTCGTTCCCGCGACGATCGGTGAGTTCTGGATGATCGGCTACCTGCTGACGCGCGGCGTCCGCCGCCACACACCAGACCAGGCACCATCCGACGGGCAACCGGAGGCCGCGCCAGTGACCGCCTAGCCGCGGATCCCGTCGGTGGCGGGGGGCGACAATGCCATCTTCTGCCAGTTGCGGAACACGAAGCGGTGCACCGACTTCAGCCCGACCCAGAGCGCCGGCTCCAGCGCGATGGGGCCGTACCGACGGGCCGTCACCGTCGTGGTCCGGGTGATCCTCGTGCCGCCGTTCACCGGCTCCAACTCGAACAGGTCGCCGAGGTGGTCGACGGCGCGGTGAAAATAGAGGTCCGTCGACTCCATGTGGAAGGCCAGTCGGGTCGGCGGCTCCCAGACGGTGATCCGCTGCCGCACCACACCCTGCTCCGAGACGCACTGCCGGGCGGCGCCGACCTCGCCGGGGCCGTCGGGCAACCGGCACGACGTGGGTCGGGGCGTACCCAGGAAGAACACCGGGCAACGCGGCTGCAATTCGAGGCGCGAGTCGCAGAGCGCCGGCCACAAGACGTCGGGCGGGTGGGGCATGGTCCATCCTGTCCGCACCATCATGCACACACCGTAGGCCGGGCATCGCCGACGGCACATCGACCAGCTGGTCGTCACGCGCTCCGGCACCGACCGGTCCCGCCCCGTGAGAGGGACGCACTCGCCGCGCCGCTACGACACCAGGACGTCCGTGTCCGTCCGGGTGCAGCCGCTGGCCGAGCTCTCACTGAGGACGATGACCGCGTCGAGCCGGTCTCTCGCCCGCAGGAGTTGGGTGATCTGCTGATCGATGCGGTCACGTTCGGCGCGGAGCATGGCCCGCGACTGCGGTGTGTTGACCTTCGCGTCGACACAGGGCAGCAGGTCCAGGATTGTCCTGCTGGACAGGCCGGCGGCGTACAGCATCTGGATCAGGTACACCCGGTCGACCGCGCTGTCGAGGTAGCGGCGTTGACCGCCGCTGCTTCGTGCGGCAGCCAGGAGGCCCTGCTCCTCGTAGTAGCGCAGCGCACGCACTGACACGCCGGTCTTCGTGGCGAGTTCACCGATCCGCATGGACCCTCCCCTGGCGGTGACGCCGGTCACAGCACCTTGTCTCTCACGTTCACGTCAGGTTTTAGCGTAGTCCGCGTACCCCTCGTCCTTGAATTTGCCAGGAGGCAATCATGCGGATCCCCGGTTCGGTCGCGCTGGTCACCGGCGCCAACCGTGGCATCGGCCGGCACTTCGCCCGACAGCTGCTGGAGCGCGGAGCGACCAAGGTGTACGCCACCGCCCGCAACCCGGAGCGGATCGACATCCCCGGCGTCGAGAAGCTCCGGTTGGACATCACCGACCCACGATCGGTCGAGGAGGCGGCGGCCGTCGCGTCAGACGTCACCCTCCTGATCAACAACGCCGGGATCTCCACCTGGACCAACCTGGTCACCGGCGACCTGGGCAGGATCCGGTCCGAGATGGACACCCACTTCTACGGCACCCTGAGCATGGTCCGGGCGATCGCACCGGCGCTCGGTGCGAACGGAGGCGGTGCGATCCTCAACGTCCTGTCGGCAATGTCGTGGTTCTCCTACGACGGGGCCAACGCCTACGGCGCGGCGAAGGCAGCCGAATGGAGCCTCACCAACGGAATCCGGATCGAACTGGCCGGCCAGGGCACCCTCGTCACCGGGCTGCACCTGGGCAGCGCCGACACCGACATGTCAGCCGGCTACGACGGCGACAAGGTCGACCCCGCCGACGTCGTACGCGCCGCGCTGGACGGTCTCGAGGCCGGCAGGATCGAAGTCCTCGCCGACGAGTGGAGCGGTCACGTCAAGGCGTCCCTCGCCGAGGACCCGAGCGCCTTCTACGCCGTAAGCGGGCGGTAAGGGTGTCAGGCCGGGTGGGCGGGCCAGCCGCCGGTCGTGCCCGTCCGCCCGGGGCGGCTTCGCTCTGCTGCGCCTGGGCCGCGCTGGCTGAGGCTCCAGCTCGAGTCGGCGGTGCGGTAACTCACTGACAGACGCGCCACTGAGCCGTTGCGCGTCGGGCACTGAGCACCCCGCGCTGTCTACCATTCGTGATCGTCGGGGCATCTAAGTGTGATGTCGTCTTGGAACGCTGTGGACATGCGCAGAAGACGATTCCCATGGATTCTGATTCCACTTCCCCTTCTCGGCCTTCTGACCTCCTGCACCCCACCTGACGAGCCGCTTGTCGCCCTCGCCGTCCAGGATGGTCAACCGGTCGGCGTCCTCTTCACGTGCGACGACAGTTTCGCGCAGTTCGGAGTGTTCGAGAACGACCACCAGAGTGAGGCGGGCGAGCGAACGCTGATCAAGTGGGGCGTCAGCGGCCGACCCGCGAGTGAGGTCGTGGAGGTCCCTCTGTTCGGTCCGCCGCCGGACGGCTGGAACGTCAATGACATCGTCGACATCCCTGCTGCTGAGGCAGGCATCGATGTGGACGTCGAGCCGCTCACCGAACTCAGGCCCGGGGTCACCTACAGCCTCAGCGGGTCAGGCAGCCACTACGCCATCTCGGTGGACTTCACCGTCGCGGACTTCCCGCGGATCGGCCCGGACGAGGTGCTGATGCCACGCGGACGGGACTCGACGAAGATCGCCTCGCGGGAGGCCTTTGTACGCAAGGCACGCGACAGCTGCTGACGAAACGCCGGACCCGGTGGTCGCGGACGGCACCGCCCCAGCTGGTGACCCACGATAGTGGAGTATTCGCGAAGCCGCCGATTACAGTTTTTCGAAGAATTGAGATTGATACGACATCCAGGCAGCTCCACAAAGCTGCTCGGCCCGATATTTAAGGGAGAATTAATCGATTCAGTGGGAAGCGAGCAGGGGGCCGACTCGTATTCTTCGTTCTCGGAAGAAAGGTGCATCCCCTTGATGAATGTACGACCCACCCCTGGACAACGTCGTTCCGTCACCGCCCTGCTGCTGCTGAGCCTGGCGCTCGCCGGTGGATGCAAGGAGGCTCCGGGCACTCCCGGTGCGTCCGGGCCGTCCAGCGACACCGGCATCGGCTCGTCCGGCCCGGAGGCACCGACATCCGCCGTCCCGGACGACCCGTCAGCCACCCCGAGCGCGCCGGGCGCCTCGGCGACGCCATCAGCCTCGGCCAAGCCGGCGACCCCGTCGACCAGCACCGCCCCGCCGACCGCATCCGGTGGCTGGATCACCATCGACCCTGCCGCGCAGGCCGCCGCGACAAAGGCATTCTTCGCGCGCAAGCCCAAGTCGGTGACCGGCAACCCGGTCAAGGTGCCCGAGTTCAATGTGGGCTGTAAGACCAGCCATCACAACAGCGACGACCCGATCGTGCTACCCAAGCTGGCCGGCGGCTCGCACAACCACACGTTCTGGGGCAACAGGTCGACCGACGCCAACTCGACCGCCGAATCGCTGCGGGCGTCGAAGGCCACCACGTGCAACTCGCCGGACGACCAGTCCGCCTACTGGGTGCCGACGATGTACCAGAACGGCACGGTCGTCGACCCGACGGAGGTGACCGTCTACTACGGATCCCGCCTCAAGGACCCGAGCAGGACCCAACCTTTCCCGTTCGGCCTGCGAATGATCACCGGTAACGCCAAGAACCAGGTCGACACTCCGGACAAGCAGGGCAACCACTTCTGGTGCGCCGGCATCGGCGGCGAGATCGGCCGCAGCGCCGACAAGACCTTCCCGGTCTGCGCCAAGACCGCGAACATCGTCCGGCAGGTCACCTTCCCGGACTGCTGGGACGGCAAGCACCTGGACAGCCCCGACCACAAGGCGCACATGGCCAACGGTGACCACACCGGGGCGTGCCCGAAGAGTCACCCGGTGCCGGTCCCCTCGGTGTCGTTCGTGATCTCGTACCCGCTGAGCGCGAACACGGATGGCATCACCCTCGCGTCCGGCACCTCGTTCTCCATGCACGCGGACTTCTTCAACGCCTGGAAGGACGAGGCGCTCGCCGCACGGGTGCGCAACTGCCTCGACCAGGGCGTGAAGTGCAACTCGGCCGGTAACTTCTAGTCGACCGGGCACGACAGCTCGACCGGGCGTGACGGCGGCGGCACGGTTCTTGTCCCATCCGGGCTGACCGTCCGCCGCCGTTCAGGCTGCGGCGGCGTCACATACCGGTCGGCTCCGGGGCGTCGCTGCGCGGGTGCGCCAGGACGAACCGCTCCGCCGCGGCGCCGCTGACCTCGGCGCAGAACTGCCGGTACCCAGCGGTGGCACCCCAGTGCGACAGGGCGAGTGGGCGGCCGACGGGGAACACCCCGTACCCCGGATCCCACGGCGCGACCACGAACCTGCCGCCGTACCTGTCGTCGCCGAGCGTCCGTGCCAGCGCCCGCAGCGCCTCGATCTGGTTGCGGGCGAGCGGCTCGACGTACCAGAGGATCGTGTACCCGTGTTCGAGGTTGTGGACCAACGTCTCGATCGGCGGGCGGTCACGGGTGGTGTAGAACCGGCGCACGGTCGGGGCCGGCACCACGAAGTGCGGCCCGGACGACGGCGGGACCAGGTCGTACTGCACCCGGGTGGCGTACGGCTCGGCGGTGCCCGGGCCGACGTGGACGCCCGCGCCACGGATCGGGTCGGTCAGCTCGGGATCGCAGCCGGCCCGGTCGGCCCCTACGCCGATCGCGGCGGCCGGCTGGCGGGTGGCCGGGTCGGCGTACGCGCGCAGGAACGGGACGGCCGCCACCACGAGCAGGACAGCGCCGAGCGCGGTGGCTGCCGCGGCGATCCTCGGCCCGTACCCGGCGCGCGCCTCAGCCACGGCCTGCTCCTCCGCCCCGCAGATGAGCGGCGGCCCACTCCAGCACCACCTCGATCGCCGGCATCCCCCGGCCGGCGAGAGTGCCGGTGCTCAGGGCGAGCACGGGTACGGGCGGCACCACGCCGTACCCATCGGCGCGCAGCTGCGCCACGTTGCGCTGCACCGCCGGGCGCTGCCACATCGCCGCGTTCATCGACGGCACCAGCACGACCGGGGCGGCAGCGGCCAGCACGCAGGTACCGACCAGGTTGTCGGCGATCCCCAGGGCCGCCTTGGCCAACGTGTTGGCGGTGGCGGGCATGACGAGCACCAGATCCGCCCACGCCGTCAGGGTCAGGTGAGGGATCTCCGTCGTCGCCTCCTCGTCGGTCAGCGCCGGTTGTCCGGTCAGCAGGGTGAACGAGCGGGCCGGCACGAAGCGGGCTGCGGCGGGGGTGAGCACGACCCGGACGTCGAGCCTCAACGCGTGTCGCATCACCATGATCGACTGAGGAAGGGTCAGGACGTCCGCGGAGCCGCACGCCGCGACGAGGACACGCCGCGCCGGGAACGGTCCGGGATCGGTGTCGGCTCGGTCCGGCGTCGCGCCGGCGGTCACGGTACGGGTATCCACGCGTCGCCTCCTGAATGGTCGGGTTCGTCGTCGGTCAACTGGCACCGGACCAGGTCGGCGTAGACGCCCCCGGCACGCAGCAGGTCGTCGTGCCGGCCGCGCTCCACGATGCGGCCACCGGCGACGACGAGGATCTGGTCGGCGTTACGGACGGTGCTCAGGCGGTGGGCCACCACGATCCGGGTGCAGCGCATCGCCGAGATGGCCTGGTCGACGCGCCGCTCGGTGGCCACGTCGAGGTGGCTGGTCGCCTCGTCGAGCAGGAGCACGGCGGGCTGCCCCGCCACGGCCCGCGCGATGGACAGCCGCTGTCGCTGCCCGCCGGAGAGAGCCTGGCCCCGCTCGGCGACCTGGGTGTCGTACCCCATCGGCATCGCCGCGATGTCCTGGTCGATCGCCGCGACCTCGGCTGCCGCCCGGATCGCCGGCATGCCGACGCCCGGATGCACGAGGCTGATGTTGCGCCGGATGGAGTCGCGGAACAGGTAGCTCTCCTGCAGCACCACACCGAACTGGCGGCGCAACGCGGTCGGGTCGATGCGCGACAGCGGCACCCCGTCGAACAGGATCTCCCCACCGGTGGGCCGGTAGAGGCCGGTCAGCAACATGGCCAGGGTGCTCTTGCCGCTGCCCGACGGGCCCACCACGGCGACCTTCTCCCCCGGGGCGACGTCGAAGGAGACATCCCGCAGCACCGGTGCCGCGCCACCGTCGTAGCGGAAGCTCAGGTCGCGGACACTGATCCGGCCGGTGAGCCTGGGCGCGGGCAGGTCGGGGTCCCCGGCCGGTTCCGGCTGGGCGGCGAAGACGTCGCGCAGGCGTTGCAGGTGCGACACGACCGACTGGAGGACCTGGGCGCTGGCCACCAGGGAGGCCAGCGGGATGAGCGCGGACAGCGCCAGCGCCTGCAGGCCCAGGGTCGCACCGAGGCCGGCGCCGTCGAAGAGTCGACCGGTGCCGAGCCACAGCAGCGCCAGCGGCCCGGCGAGTTGGACGCTCGCGGTGATGTTGGCGACCGTTGCGGAGAGCCGGTTCTGGGCGACGTCGGCCTCCAACGCCGTGGTGTAGCGGCGCAGCCAACCGTCGTACACCTGCCGCTCGGCACCCATCGACTTGACGGTCGCGATGCCCGACAGGGCCTCCATGAGCGCGCTCTCCGCGTCGGCCTGCACGGTGAGGTGACGCTGGTTCAGCCGCAGCAGCCGGCCGTTGACCACCGCGACGGCCACCACCTGGGTGATGCCGATCGCGGCGGCGAGCCCGGCGAAGGCGAGGTCCTTGGCGAACAGCACACCGAAGTACGCGATCACCAGCACGCCGTCGATCACCGCGGTCAGCACCTGGGTCGTGACCAGTTCGCGAAGCAGGATGCTGCTGGACAGCCGCTGCATCAGGTCACCGCTGGCCCGTTGCTGGAAGAACGCGTACGGCAGTCGCAGCAGGTGCCCGAACAGCCGGGTCATCAGCGCGGCGTCCACCTTGGCCTGGAGCGTGACCAGGAGCCGGGACCGCAGGTACGCCACACCGAACTGGGTGAGCACCAGCGCCGCGATGCCCAGCGCCAGGTACGGCATGAGGGCGGTCTCCCGGGCCGGCATGATCTGGTCGAAGGCGACCGTGGTGGCCAGGGGCAGTGCCAGTCCCAGCGTCTGGAGCACCAGGGAGACGCTGAACGCGGTGCCCAGTCGGGGCAGGAAGGGCCGTAGCAGCGGGCGGGCACGCCGCCACCTGGCCACCAGGCCGGGCCGGTCTTCGAGCGGTTCGGGTACGGACCGCTGGTCGGCGGTGAAGGTCAGCACCGTTCCGCTGAAGCCGGCGGCGAACTCGGCCGCGGTGAGCAGCCGACGCCCGAGCGCCGGGTCGACGAGCCGCACCCCTCGCGGGCCGACGTGTTCCACCACGACGAAGTGGGCGTCCTCCCAGTGCGCGATGGCTGGCAGGGGCAGTGCCCCGACCTGATTGGCGTCGGCTCGGAACGCCCGACCGTGCAACCCGAACCGTGGGGCCGCGGCCAGCAGCGCCCGCGCGGTGACCCCGTCGCGGCCGACGTCCAGCCCTTCCCGCACCCGGGCCAGCGAGGCGCGTACGCCGTGCCAGCGGGAGACCATGGCCAGGCAGGCGGCACCGCAGTCGGCGTCCGTCATCTGCATCACCAGCGGCACCCGTCGCCGGCCCGGCCAGGTGGTCAGGCTGCCCACAGCCGCCCCCGGACGTCGGCTGTGCTGGTGAGTACGTCCGTCGGCGGTGCCAGCAGGAGCACCGACGGCACCCGATCGGGTGCGGCCAGCCGCAGCAGGCCAAGGCCGATCCCGGACAGGCCGGTCATCAGCTCCGGTGAGGCGAGTGCCGTCGGGTTCGCGCAGCGCCAGCCGTCGGCGAGGCCGTCGCGCAGCACCGCTGCGGCGGGTGCCACCGCCTGCTGCGGGACGGCGACCAGCAGCAGGTCGAGGTTGCCGAGGTCCCCATGGCACAACGAGTGGTTGCGACCGAAGCCGGTGGCCAGGGTGGTATCGACCGCAGTGGTGATCTCCGCGTCCAGGACCTCGTCGGCGCCGAGGGCGTCGCGGACGAGCAGGCGCGACAGGCCGATCCCCGGGGCGCCGTGGCACCAGGTCACCGTGCTCTGCCCGGGGCGGCGCAGGTCGGCCCAGTTCGCCTGTTCCGGCCGGAACAGGCTGCGGTCGTAGGCCAGGGCGCGGGCAGCGGCATCGGCGTACCCGGGCTCGCCGGTCGCCTTCCCGGCCTGGGCCAGCGCCGCGGCGATCCCGGCCGAGCCGTGGGACAGCCCGCCCAGAGGGATGCCGGTCGCCGCTCCGGACGGGTGCGTGTAGCGGTCGGCGGCGACACGCAGCCGTCGGGCGACGGCACGCACGGCCGGCTCGACCCGCTCGGGGTCCAGGCCGGCGCGGGAAACGGCAAGGACGGCGCCGGCGTACCCGTCGACCAGATCAGCGGCCTGGTCGGTGCCGGCCAGCGCGACGATCCGCGCAAGGGCAGTGTCGACGACCGGCGCGAACCGGCGGGTCCGCCACAACGCCCCGAGGTGACCGAAGGTGTAGAGCAGCCCCGCCCATCCGGTGAACGCGCCGATCCGGTCACCGGGGATGCGGTGCTCGAGGACGCGGGCGGCGAGCCCGGCGGCCGCGCGCTCGGCGAGGTCGGTGAATCGTTGCTCGTCGACGAGCCGACCGGCGTGGGCCAGGAACAGGGCCACCCCCGCGACCCCGTCGTAGAGGTGCGGACCGAGTGGTGCCGGAACCCAGCGGCCCGGGTCGGCGACTCCGGGCGTAATGCCGAACCAGGTCGGCTCGGCAGCCGGGCAGGCGAGCGCGGCCACCGCGTCCGCCACCTCGGCCGCGGCGGTCAGGTAAGCCGCCTGCGGGGGCATTGGTGCCGGCGGCACGTCGGCCAGCCGCCAGCGCACTCGCGCGTGGGGCGCGTCGGTGGCGTCCACCCGGGCGGCGAAGGCGGCCTCGATCAACCACCGCTGCCGGGCCAGATCGGCCACGCCGAGCCGGACGAGCCGACGACGCGCCTCGGCGAGGCCGGAGCGGGCCAGGAGTCCCGGCAGTCGCCGCCCCCGGCACGTCCAGAGGTCGCGGGAGTCCACCGTGGTGGTGAAGATCGGCACGTCCCGGCCGGCCAGATCGGCCCGTTCCGCCTCGACGGTGGCCGCCAGCAACGGCAGTTCGGCGACGCCCGACCAGAGCCAGTCGTGCAGCCGTTCGGTGTCGAGGCCGTCCTGCAGCGCGTCGGTGTGCAGGGCGGCGTCCCGCAACCGCAGGTAGGTACGGGTGGGACGGAGCACGACGCGGATCTCGTCGGCGGCGAACGCGGAGAGTGGCCCGTCCGTGGCCAGCAGCTCGTCACGCGTGCCGGCGAGGAGGCGGTACATCGCCTCGAAACCGTCCAGCACCTGCGGCAGGTGCGCTCCGATGTCGGTCACCAGCGGTGGGACGGCCGGGTCGTGTGCCCCGCCCTCGTCGTGGTGGTGGCCGGGCGCGCACAGCCGCATCTCGTCGGTGCCCTCGGCCTCCCAGGCCGAGCAGTTACAGCCGTCGCCGGCCGGTCCCGCCGCCTCGTCGGCGCGGGGCAACAGGCCGACCGCGAGCACAGAGTCGGCGATGGCGTCGCCGCCACGGGCGCTCGCGGCACGGACGACCGACGGGGTGAACACCGTCTCCAGGTCGACCAGGACCGGATGCTCACCATGGACGATCACGTTCTCCTGGTGGCAGTCGGTGGCGCCGACGGCCTGCAACAGTGCCAGCAACGCACCGAACCGGCGGGCGTGGCGGCGGTGCCCGGCCGACGTGGAGGGGGCGTACGTGTCGACGAACTCGGCCCAGCCGTGTTCACCGCGGGGCATCACGGTGAAGGTGTGCAGATCGGCGCCGCGCTCGTTGAGCCAGGCCAGCAGGTGCTGGAACCGTGCCTCCACGGCGACCGCCCGGGGCTTGTAGACCAGTCGCAGCCCGCTGTCGAACGTCGCCACCAGCACCCGACGACCGTCGCGGTGCGCGTCACCGGTCTCCTGGATCTCAACCAGGCGGCCGACCGGAACGCCAGCCTGGAAGGTCGCGCCGAGCGTCGGCGCGTCGGCGTGCAGACGCTCCAGGAACTCGATCGTGCGATCGGCCCAGTTGCGGGTCAGCTCGTACGCCTGCCTCGCCAGGACCGGATAGTCGGCCAACAGGGTCAGGGCGACCTCGGGTGAGCGGTACCGGCCGAAGAAGGCCGTGAAGCGCTGCTGTGGCGTCTCCCCCGGCGAGGTCCCCCGCAGCCGGTCGATGTTGAGTTCCAGCACGACCGCTCGACTGAGGACGACCACCAGCTCGTCGAGCAGGCCGGTCAACCCCATCCGGTCCGCGCCGGCGGGCACCAGCCCGGTGTCGTCGGTGAGCTCAGCGGCCCGTCGTGCCACCCGGGCACGGGCCTCGGCGACCAGCGGCGCCACCAGGGTGAGGCAGGCGTCCAGCGGGCGGCCGGGCAGCAGTTCGGGTTCGATCTCGCCGCTTGTCGGCTGGCGGTAGCAGTCCAGCATCCGGCGGATCCACTCCGGGGTACGACCGAGGCGGGCGGCGAGCCGCTCGGGCGTCTCGTCCAGCAGCGCGAGGAGCACCTGCTCGTCGATGCCCTCCGCCGCCAGCCGCCGACGCCAGTCCTCGGCGTCGGCGAACGCGCCGCCGGTGCGCCACCGGGACAGCCGCCACCGCGCCCGCTCACCGGGCTGCGGGACCGTCGACACGGGTACGGCCAGCCGTTCGGTGATGGTCAACGCGGCCAGGAGGCGTTCCTCCGCGCGGAGGGTCGGGTCGTCAGCGGCACGGTACGGGTGTACGGACATTTTCAGGGCTCCCCTGGCGTGTGGTTCGGGTGGGACGGCGGGGTCCGGGCCAGGCCCGGACCCCGCGCGGACCCGAGAGTCGATCGAGATCAGCAGACGCAGTGGCAGCAGGCCGTGGTGTGGCCCGTGGTCGCGGCGGCGCCGCCGGCCACCGTTTCCAGCTGGTCACGGTCCAGCTCGACCAGACCGGCCGGGTGGGTCTCGCCCGTCTCGGGCGAGGCGGCGCGGTGGTACTCGTCCTTCCAGCTGCTGACGATGTCGGTGATGGACATTCGGTGCTCCTTTCACGAGGACCGCCGGCCTGTCCGGCGATCGCTGGCAGGAACAGCGTCCGTGCCAGGGGGTTGTCGGCACATGAGTAGCCGGTACCTCATCCCGGGCCGGTGCTGTCGCGGCGATGACAACCGAACCGCCGGGTCGGGGCGTCAGGTGTGCAGGCATGTCTGGAAGGCGACGGCACCGCCGGTCTGGGTGTGTGAGGGTGGGCTCCGCGCCACCCAGACCGCTGTGCACACGATCCGGCTGGCAAAGCGGATCGAGGACGGAGATGGCGACTGGGCTCAGGGGAGCCCGGCCGGGCTGAAGGAGTTCCGTGTCTGGACCAGGTGGTTTCGTCGGCGGCGACGCCGAGTGGCCGTTCGTCGGCCGGACGCGCGAGCGGGACCGGGCGGTCGAGGCGCTCACCGCAGCGGCGGGTTGGGGGGTTCTGCTGACCGGCGACCCGGGCGTGGGAAAGAGCCGACTGTTGGAGGAGGTGCTGGATCACGCTCTGCGGCGGCAGTACGTCGTGCTGCGGATAACGGCCACCCCCGGTTGGCGTGGCGTGCCGTTCGGTGTCCTCGCCAGCCGACTACCCCAGCCGTCGGACGCGAGTGTGGCCGACGTTTTCCGGGACGTGGAACGCCGGCTGCGTGAGGTCTCGGCGGGCCGGAGTGTGGTGGTCGGCGTGGACGACCTCAACTGGCTGGACGACGCGTCCGGCGCGTTGCTCGAACGACTCGTCGCGGGTGGCACCGTGCGGGTGGCGGCGAGCGTCCGCGGCGACGCCCTGGACGCCGCGCCGGTGGCGGCGCTACGACGCTCGTGCGACCTCGACCGGGTCCAGGTGCCGCCGTTGACTCCGGAGGAGGCCGCCGTTCTGGTCCGCGAAGGGCTCGGCGGTCCGGTCGACGGTCTGACTGTCGGTGCGCTGTGGCGGATCAGTCAGGGCAACCCGCTCTTCCTGCGCGAGGCGCTGCGGTGCGGGCTGCGCGACGGGGGCCTGGTCCAGCGCGACGGGATGTGGACCTGGCCCGCCGACTCGCTGTGTTCCACCCATCTCGCCGACCTCATCGACCAGACACTCGGCACGCTCAGTCCGCAGGAGGCCGAGGCGCTGCAGTACGTCGCGCACGCCGAGCCGGCGCCGCTGACGCTGATCGAGCGGACGGTGGACCCGGTCATCGCGGAACGGCTGGAGGAACGGGGCCTGATCCGCCTGGTTCGCCATGACGCGTCCGTGCTGGTGCAGACCGGTCACCCGCTGTACGCCGAGGTGGTCCGCAGCCGGACCGGCGCGCTGCGGGCCCGCCGCCTGCGCCGGACCCTGGCCGAGGCGCTGGCTGCCGTCAACGGCGGCGGCGTCGACGACCGGGCGCGGATCGCGGCCTGGCGTTGTGAGGCGGATCTGCCGGTCGACGCGGACGACCTGCTGGCGGCATCGGAGTACGCCCTGCGCCGGCACGACGCGGTACTGGCCGAACGGCTGGGCCGGCGCGTCGACTCGGCGCGTGGCCACTGGCAGGTGGGTCGGGCGCTGGTCGCTCAGGGCCGCGGCGGCGAGGCCGACGGATATCTGGCCCGGGCGGCGGCCGACCTCGCCGACGCGCGCGACCGCGCGGAGGCGACGGCGTTGCGGG
Source organism: Micromonospora sp. NPDC005291 (assembly GCF_040607415.1). Lineage (NCBI taxonomy): Bacteria > Bacillati > Actinomycetota > Actinomycetes > Micromonosporales > Micromonosporaceae > Micromonospora > Micromonospora sp. NPDC005291. The sequence goes on along the minus strand of NZ_JBEXGR010000016.1, from coordinate 38,631 downwards.
CACTCAACATGTACTGGGGAGACCGACGGCCCGACCGGGCCCGCGCCGTGCTCGAGGCGGGCCGTCGCGAGCTGCCTACCGACGCGCTCGCCGGGCTGCTCGCCGCGGAGGTCGGAGTCGCGGCGTTCGGCGGCGACGCGGATGGCGCACGAGCGTCCATGGCGCGGTTGGCAACCGACCGGCCCCGAGACCCTCTGCTGGCGACGGCCGTCGCGGCGCTGCTGCCGTACCTGCTGCTGTTCGACGGGCAGCCGGATCGGGCGGCACGGATGTTCGACACCGGTGAGGTGGACATCCCGGAGAGCTGGCCGACGATGCGGGCCGCCACGCAGGCCTGTCACGTGCAGTCCCTGCTCCTGTCCGGACGACTGCGCGAGGCCGAGCGGTTGGCTCAGCGCTACTACGGGGACGCGGTGGCGCGGGGCGCCGCCGACGCGGTCGGTCTGCTCGCCTTCGCTCTGGGCAAGTGCGCCTACCACGCCGGGCAGATGCGCCGGTCGATGCGGTGGCTGCACGAGGCACGTACCCTCGCCGCCGACCGCACCCTTTTCCCGATCCGGGACTACGTGCTGTCCGCCAACGCGTACGTCGCGGCGCAGTTGGGTGAGCTGGCCGAGAGCAGACGGCTGCTGCGGCAGCTCGTCGACGGTGACGGCGCGCACGGCAGCGGCCTGGTGGGCATCGACGCGGAGCTGACCGCTGCCTGGCTGACCGCCGCCGAGGGACGTCCCGCCATGGCCGCCGCCACACTACGCGAGCTGCATGGACGGGCCGTGCAGGCGACGACGGTCACGGTCGAGTGTCTGCACCTGCTCTCCCGGTTGGAGCCCAGCGCCGAGACCGCCGAGCGGCTGGCACAGGCCACCGCCGACTGTGACAGTGCGCTGTTCGGGCTGTGGTCCGACTACGCCCAGGCGCTCGCCGCCGACGACCCGGGCGCGCTGGACCGCGTCGCCACTGCGCTGGAGACCAGCGGGTACCTGACGCTCGGGTTGGAGGCGGTGGTCGCGGCCGAGGCGGCGTACGCCCGGCGCGGCGACCAGCGCCGGGCGAACCTGCTCGCCCGCCGGGCCGATGTGCTGCGGGACCGCTGCGGTGGATACTGGCCGCCATTGATTCCTCGGCCGTCCGACCGTGAAGGGCTCACTCCCCGGGAGCGGCAGATCTGCGAGCTGGCGTCGACCGGGCACGACAACGCCGCGATCGCGGCCCAGTTGGTGTTGTCGGTACGGACGGTGGAAAACCACCTCCAGAGGGCGTACGTCAAGCTCGGTGTACGGGGCCGCAACGGGCTTCCGTCGGCGATCGGGGCACAGCGGGCGGGCTGAGACCCGACCGCCCGGTGCGAACAGGGCGCCGGGCCGGACGCCTGATGACGTCCGGCCCGGCGTGACCCCCCGGCGCTAGAGCCGGGCGTCGCCGGCCACGGTGGCCTCCTGCACCGCCGACGTACGGCGGACCTCCGCACGCTGATCGCCGGCGTCCTCCCGGTCCGGGCCGGCCACCCGCGCCGCCCGGTTGGTGGTCGCAGCCGCCTGGTCACCGACCACGCCGCCGCGGATCCGGTTGTTCGCGGCCACCTGGGCTGCCGGATCGTTGGACGTCACCGTCAACTGGCCGTTGATGATGTTGTCATCGACGGTGACGCCACCTGTGGTGCTGGTGATGCTGACGTCCCCGCCCCAGTAGCCGCCGGAGGCGCAGCTGTCGAGGCCGCCGTTCGGGCCGAGCTGCACGCCGCCCAGGTTGCCGGCGAAGGTGGCCCGGCCCCGGACCGCACTGCCGCACACCACACTGCCGGTGGCGCTGTTCAGCACCGACAGGGTGCCGTCGACGAACGAGTCGTGCACGTCGGTGTAGTAGGTGCCGGTGCTGCTGAGGTTGCGCTCCACCTGGGTGCCGCGGTCGAGCCGGACCTCGCCGGCGCTTGCGGTGACATTTCCGGCGATCGTCGACTGCTCAGCGAACAGGAAGCTGTCGATGGTCGCTGCGCCCTTCGGCCGCACGGTGACGGTGCCGGTCCGGGCGTCCGAGAGGAAGACGCCGTACCCGCCGGCGGCCAGCACCACCTGACCGCCGATCGTCGTGTCGGAGGCGTCCAGGTAGCCGTCCGCGGCGACGCGTACCTCGCCGCTGACGTTGCCGCCGGTGACCACCAGGTTGCCGCCAGCGGCAACGCTGACGTTGCCGGTGATCGTGGTGCCGGTCAGCGCGCAGGACTCGCCGGCCGGCACGAACAGGTCGTTGGGCACCGTCACCGCACCGCCGGTGCCGATGCAGTAGGTGACCAGGTCGGCGTGTGCGCTGGGCGCCACCGCCAGCACCGAGGCGGCGACGACGGCGGTTACGGTGGCCAGCTTGGCGACGGTACGTCTGGGCATCGTTGTACTCCCTGTCGATGAGGTTCGAGGACTCATGCGCCGACGTCCGATCGGGCCGCGGCCCGGACGATGGCGCCCTGCTGCCGCTTGTTGAGCGTGCCGCCGGTCACGAGCGTGGCGGTGACCGCTTCGACGTGCCGGACGAATTCGGCGTGGCCGGGGTAGTCGGCGTGTTCGTCGATCAGATCGTTGATGGTGCAGCCGTCGCCGGTGTCGACGTTGGCCACCCCGGTGTCGTCGCCGTCGATGATCACCATTGCCCGGGTGTCCGAGTCGGGGCAGCCGTCGGTCCCGTCGGCCACCACGGTGAAGGTCGTCGACTGCTCGGTGGAGGAGTTCCCCGCGGTGTCGGTCGCCCGGTACCGCAGGGTGTGGGCGCCGGGGGCACGAACGGCGACCGGGTTGGCGTACGTGGTCCAGGCACCGGTGTCGAGCGCGTACTCGATCGTCTTCACACCCGATTCGCCGTCGGTCGCGGTGACGGTGACGGTCGCGCCACCGATGTACCCGCCGTCGTCGTTCCGCTCACCGGTGACCGTGGCGGACACCACGGGCGCCGTGGTGTCCTCGGCCGGCGGGGCGACGACGGTGAAGTGGGCCATCTGCTCGGCCGACGTGTTGCCGGCGACGTCCGTCGCCCGGTAGTGCAGCATGTGCATCCCGACCACGTTCACGACGATCGGGTTCGCGTACGGGGCGAAGGCCGCCCCGTCCAGCGAGTACTCGATGGTGGCGACACCGGATCCGGCGTCGGTGGCGGCCAGCGTGGCGGTGGCCGTACCGATGTAGTTGCCGTCGCCGTCGCGGTCGCCGGCCAGTGCGGCCGTCACCACCGGCGCGGTGGTGTCGTCCTCGGTCGGTTCGACGATCCGGAACGACACCGAGCCGACCGCACTGGTGTTGCCGGCCTGGTCGGTGGCACGGAACTGCACCGAGTGGTCGCCGATCGCGGTGAGGCGCACCGGTTGTGTGTAGGGCTGGAAGCTGGTGTCGTCGACCTGGTACTCGATGGTCTCCACACCGGAGTCGGCGTCGGTGGCCGTCACGGTCACCGCGGCCGCGGCCACGTAGTTGCCGTCCCCGTCGCGGTCGCCCGACACGGTGGCGGCGACCGTCGGCGGGGTGGTGTCGCCGCCGCCACCGCCGTCGATGACCACCAGTTCACCGACCATCTGGCTGTGGCCCGGGATCGAGCAGAAGTAGCGGTACCGACCCGGGGTCAGCGTCACGGTCGCCTGGTGCCGTCCGTCGTTGGCGTCGAACGGGCTGGCCAGGATGTTCAGCGTGACGTCGTGGTTGTAACCGTCGGTGGTGGTGTCGAAGGTCAGCGTGTGCGGCATTCCGGTGGTGTTGCCGGTGGCCGCGCTGTTCTCCCAGATGATCGTGGTCTCGCCGGCCACCGCCTGGGTGGGCGTCGACTTGTAGCGGGTGATGTCGTCGTCGGCGGTCCAGGTCAACACCTGTGCTGCGACGCGTGGGGCGGCGGAGGCGGGCGTTGGGGCCAATGGGATCACCGTGAGCAGGAGCGCCGTCAGCGCGGCCTTCAGTCGTCGGGTCATCGTCTCTCCTAGAGTTCCCGCGCGCGGACGTTGCGGAACTCGGTCAGGTCGTTGTCACCGTGGTTCTGCAGGCCGATGAAGCCGCGCAGGAACTGCCGCAGATCGGTCGGCGGGTCGCCGGCGCGGGAGGACTGTTTGCCCGGCGTGTTGTCGAACTCGTTGATCACCACACCGTTGCGGATCATGGTGTAGTGCTGCCCGACCACGCGGATCTCGTAGTCGTTCCACTGGTTTTTCGGGGTGACGCCGGCCTGGGCGAGGGGCACGGGGTCGAAGTTGTAGACCGAACCGGTCTTCTGCGGCTCACCGGTCTCACCGTCGTAGATCTGGATCTCGTGTCCGCAGTAGATCGCCACCCAGGCCTCTGAGGTGCGGGCCGATCCGACCGTGCCGCAGCTGCCCGGTGGTCGCTGGTCGAGGGGGATCCGCGGGTCCGGGAAGCGGGTGAAGACACCGGTGTTGGCCCGACCGGTGCCCGGCGCGATGTCGCGGAACTGCACCTTCAGGGAGAAGTCGCCGAACTCCTTCGTGTGCCAGAGCATGCCCAGGCCGCCGCTTGAGCGCAGCGACCCGTCCGGCTGGATGCCGAACGACCCGGACGGCGCCTGCCGCCAACCGCGTAGCGACTCGGCGGTGCCGTCGAAGAGTGGCTCGTACCCCGTGTGTCCGTCCCGGCCGATGTCGGACGCGGCGGCCAGGCGGGTGAGCGTGCCGGACTCGCGGGCGGTGAGCAGCCCGTCGTCCTGCAGCGCGCGGGTCACCGCGGTCACGTGTCGGACGAAACTGTTGTGGTCGGCCCAGGTGCTCTCGTCGTCGATCAGGTCGTTGATCGTGCAGCCCTGCCCGACCGTGCGGCTGGGGACCCCGGTGTCCGTGTCGTCGAGCCACACGTTCTGCCGGTCGTCCGGCACCGCGCAGCCCACGGTGACCGTGGTCTGCACCGTCGCCGTCTCACCGTCGGCGTACGTGACGGTCAGCTTCGCGGTGTAGGTGCCGACCTTGGCGTACACGTGCCGGGGGTTCGCCTCGGTCGACGTGGTGCCGTCGCCGAACTCCCACCGGTGGCTGACGCCGCCGGAGCGGGAGCCGTTGAAGGCGATGGTCAGTGGCTTGTTCTGCACGGCGACCGAGGTCGCGGCGGGTGCCGGGGTGGGTGCGCCGCCGGTGTAGGTGATCCGGATCAGCTTCTGGTTGGGGTGCAGGCTGAAGAAGCCGCCTCCGTAGTCCAGCAGGTAGAGCGCGCCGTCCGGGCCGAACTTCGCGTCCATCCAGCTCTGCAGCCGGGCGTCGCCGTTGCCACTGGGGATGATGGCCCGCAGGGACTCGGCGTACACCGGCGGGGCGGCAGTCGGCACGCCGGCCGGGTCGACGGTGACCGCTACCCGGTTGGCGGCGTTCGACTGGTCGCCGATGAACCACTTCTCGTCCCAGTACTCCGGCCAGGCCACGCCGCTGTCCGTGTCGACGAGGTCGCGGTGGTAGGTCGGACCGGACATGATGGCCTGCCCGCCGCCGCGCAGGTAGGGCTGGGTGTAGGTGGCGTCGGCCGCGACGTACGTCGGGAGGCCACTGCCGTCGGTCCTCTTCGGGAACACCGGGCCGCCGCCGTCCGGCGAATACCAGATCATGTTGTCCCGGGCCGCCGGGATGTCCACCAGACCGGTGTTACGGGGGGACTCGTTCTTCAGGTTGTCGCAGTCGTACCAGCCGGTCAGCACGGTCGCGTCGGTGCTGCTGCGGTCCCGGTACGGCTGCCGGTTGCCCATGCAGTACGGCCAACCGTGGTTCCCGGCCGAGGTGATGACGGTGGCGGTCTCGTACTTGGCCGGCCCGAGGGTGGGGCTGGGCGATGAGGCGTCCGGGCCGACCCAGCCGGCGGTCAGCCACTGGTGCTCCGGGTCGATCTGCAGGCGGGCGATGTTGCGCACGCCCATCACGTAGATCTCCGGGCGGGTCTTCTCGGTGCCCGGCGGGAACAGGTTCCCCTCGGGAATGGTGTACGTGCCGTCCGCCTCCGGGTGGATCCGGATGATCTTGCCAGCGAGGTCGTTGGTGTTGCCCGACGTGCGGCGGGCGTCCTGGAACGAGATTCCCTCGTACTCCTGGGTCCAGTTGTTGCCGGAGTAGCCCTGCGAACCCTCGGAGGAGTTGTTGTCGCCTGAGCCGACGTAGAGGTTGCCCTTGGCGTCGAATGCCATGCCGCCACCGGCGTGGCAGCAGCTGTGGATCTGCACCGGGAACTGCAGCAGATCCTTGCGGGTGGCCTGGTCGATGCTCTGCGCCTGGCGGTCGTAGGTGAACCGCGAGACGGTGCGCTGCCCGACCCGCTTCACCCGGTCGATCGAGTCGTGCGGCATCCAGTAGACGTAGAGCCAGCCGTTCTCGGCGAACGCGGGGTCCGGCACGATGCCGAGCAGGCCCTCCTCGTTCTTCACCAACTCGGAGCCGCTGCCCCGGTTGCCCATCACCTCAAGGGTGGTGAGCAGCTTGGTCTGCTTCGTACGTGGGTCCCACGAGTGGATGGTGCCGCAGCCCAGACCCACGTTCGGGTTGTTCCAGTCCGCGATCGGGCCGCTCGGGCAGGCCGCCTTGCCGACGTGGAAGACCGTGCCGTCCGGCGCGATGGTCAGCCCGTGCGGCTCGCCGATCTGATCCAGCTGGCCGGGCTGGTTGGCCGCGGTGAGCCGCTCCACCTTGTAGTTCGACGCGATCGTGGCCTGACAGTCGCCGCGTACGCGGCCCGTGGTCCAGTTGAGGGCGCCGGCGAGGTGCGTGCGGAACGCCTCCTCACCGTAGCTGCCCTCGGTGTGACCCATGCCGGTGTAGAACGACCGGCCGCCGTCGTAGTCCCGGCACCAGGACACCGGGTGGAAGGGGCCATTGGCCCCCGGCCCCGGGTTGTAGTGCCGCTCCTCGACCTGGGCGAGGGTGTGCACGGTGCCGATCGGGTTCGGGTCCCAGTTGTCCCAGCGGTCCGACCGGTTGATCGTCATCGGCAGGGATTCGGTGGCCGGGTGGTGGCGGTCCAGGATGTTGACCACCGCCTGGTTCACCGGTGGGATCTGCGGCGCGGTGGTGTCGCCGGTGAAGAGCCGCAGGTCGGCGAGTTGGATCAGCGGCTCCCCGCTGTTCGCGGTGATGTTCAGCCGGAAGTGCTTGAACTCCCGCGGGGTGGTGATGTCGAAACGCCGGATCTGGAACCGCTCCGGGAAGACCTGACCGGTGCGCCGGTCCAGGTCGGTCCAGCTCTGGCCGTCCGCCGAGCCCTGTAGCGTCCAGTCCTTCGGGTCGCGGCCGGTGAAGTCGTTGGCCGACGTCAGCGCGTAGCCGGTGACCTGCTTCGGCGCGCTCAGTTCATAGGCGACCCAGGCCGTCGGGGTGCGGACGAGCCACTTGGTGTTGCCGTCGCCGTCGGTCAGCTTCTCCTTGGTCTCGGTCGGTGGGTTCTCGCCGCTGGCGGTCACCCGGGCGACCGGCTCGGCCACCGGGATGGCGCCGGCCGGGCGGGTGCCGATCAGGCCGGTGAACCAGGCGGAGTCGACCTGGGCGCGGGCGGCGTCGGCGATGCCGACGAACCCGCCGCCGGCCTTCATGTAGCTCTGTAGCGCCAACTCCTGGTCGCGGTTGAGCGCGGCACCCGTCGCGGAGAGAAAGACCACGCTGCGGTACGCCGACAGCCCGGCCGTGGTGAACACGGTCGGGTCCGTGGTGGTCCTGACATCGATGTCATGAAGGGCACCAAGCTGCGCGATGGCCTCCGCGGCGCGCAGAACCGGGTCCTGCTGCTCGGCGACCGGCCCGTGGAACACGAGGACCGCGGTCTTCTGCTGCTGCGCTGCCTGCGGTGCCGCTGCCGTTCGCGGCGCGGCTGCCGCTGTCGTTGCCGGGATCAGTGTCGCGATGGCCGCTACCGCGGCGAGGGCTCGTCGTATTTTTCTGGTCATCCCCGTCCCCACTTTCGGTTCGTCAGCTTCCGTGCGTGTGGGTGTGGCCCTGGAACCGGTGGATCGCCTCCTCGGCGCCCGGTGGCATGCTGCCGTCGGCGTTGCGCACCAGGAAGATCCCGGCCATGCCGCCGTCGGAGTGCGTCTGCACGTGGCAGTGGTACATCCACGCGCCGGGCCCGACGCCCTCTCCGGCCAGCACCTGGAAGCCGAAGGAACTGCCCGGGTTGAGGTCCTTGTTGTCGATCACGAGGCTCGGGTCGGCCGGGCCTTCCAGCATCCCGGTGCGGTTGTCCGCCCAACGGTGCGCGTGCAGGTGGAAGGTGTGGAACAGGTTGCCGTGCCCGATGGCGAGCCACTCCACCCGCTGGCCCAGGTTCGCCTCGAACATCGGCGTGTCCGGGGCCATCCGGTTGTTGATCATCATGTCGGTGAACACGACTGTGAACTGCTTCTCCGGCAGGATGTCGCCGCGACGCCGCACGATCAGGGCGCCGTACAGGCCCTTCGCCACTCCGGCGGTGCCGTGGTCGGTGCCCATGGCGTGATCGTGGTAGTGCCAGTAGCCGGCGCTGCCGGGCATGAACCGCCTGCCCGCCGCGGCGAACATCTCCCGCGAGCGCCAGACGTACGTCCGCGTCTCGCCGGGATTGTTGAACGAGGCGTTGAGCGGGCTGCCGTCCGAGTCGGTGCTGTAGTCCACCCCGTGTGGATGGATGGACAACCGCTGGTTGGTGGTGTTGACCAGCGTGATCTCCAGGGTGTCACCCTCGTAGATCTCCAGCACCGGCCCCGGAACGGTGGCCTGGCCGGGTGCCAGGCCGTACCCGAACAGGCCGCCGGGTAACTGCTCGGCGTAGATGGTGACCTTCTTCGTGACGCCGGCGGCGGCCTGGGCGGGGCTGCCTCCGAACGCGGTGCCGATCGCCGGGGCGGACGCGCCCAGCGCCCCGGCGGCGAGCGCTCCGGTGGCGATCAGGGATCTGCGGGACAGCTGGCGATGGGAGCCAACGGCGTGATCGTCCATGGGTCTCCGTTCCCGACCGGGCGAAGGCGCGACGAAGGCAGGGTGCATCGACCGCCGAGCGAGGGGCGGAGGCACGACTGAGGTGAGGCTCGTCGCGGGCTTTGCTCGGAAGACTCAAGACTTTCGGTGGATGACAGCAACTTATGTAATCCATCGACGAAAGTACAGGTCTGATTGCAAAAAGATTACCTTGACATCACGACGGCCGTCGATTGACATGAACCTGACATGCAGGTCGGGGTAGGCCTCAGCCCGTCACGCGGCCCATGATCCACTCAACATTGCCGATGTGGGGGCATCCGGAGCGCGCGATACCCCGACATCGCCGATGTCGTGTCGATCATGGAAAGGCGCGGCCCAACGGCCCTGACCGGGGCGGGGGCGGGTGTCAGAGGTTGTGGCGGTCGTCGGCCGGCAGGCTGGGGGCCGCTGGCGGCTCGGGCGACGGCTCGGGCTGACCGAGCTGCGCGACGTGGGTCGGGTCGAGGACCCGGGAGAGGAACGCACGGGTCCGTTCGTGCTTTGGCGCGCCGAGCACCTCCTGCGGCGGCCCCTGCTCGACCACCACGCCACCGTCCATGAACACGACCCGATCGGCGACGTCGCGGGCGAACGCCATCTCGTGGGTGACCACCATCATCGTCATGCCGTCCTCGGCCAACGTCCGCATGACAGTGAGCACGTCGCCGACCAGTTCCGGGTCGAGCGCGGAGGTCGGCTCGTCGAAGAGCATCAACTTCGGCTCCATCGACAGCGACCGGGCGATCGCCGCCCGCTGCTGCTGCCCACCGGAGAGCTGCGCCGGGTACGCGTCGGCCTTGTCGGTCAGCCCGACCCGCTCCAGGTTGGCCCGCGCGATGCGCTCGGCCTCGGCGCGACCGCGCCGGAGCACCCGACGCTGGGCGATGGTGAGGTTGTTCAGCACCGTCAGGTGCGGGAACAGGTTGAACGACTGGAAGACCATGCCGATGCCGCGGCGTACCGCGTCGATCTCGACATCCGGGTCGGTCATCTCGACGCCGTTCACCCAGATCTTGCCGGCCGTCGGCTCCTCCAGCAGGTCGACGCAGCGCAGCAGCGTCGACTTGCCGGACCCGGACGGCCCGATGACGCAGACCACCTCGCCCTGGCCGACCTCGAAGTCGATGCCCTTGAGCACCTCAAGCGGCCCGAAGGACTTGTGCAGGTCGCGGATCTCGACGGCGGGGCGGGATGGGGTCGTCGTCATGCGGGTCACCGGGCCTTGGCGTAGCGGAGTTCGAGGCGTCGTACCACCTGGGACAGGGGCAGGGTGATCACCAGATAGGCGAGACCGGCCACCAGCAGCGGAGTCGCGTTCACCCGGTCGTTCAGCATGTCCCGACCGAACTTGGTGATCTCGATGGTCTGCGCCGTCACGCCCAGCACATAGGCCAGCGACGAGTCCTTGGTGAGCAGGATGAGTTCGTTCGTCAGCGGCGGGATCACGATCCGGAACGCCTGCGGGATGACGATCGTGCGCATGGCGGTGAAGTGCGACATCCCGAGGGTGCGCGCCGCCTCCATCTGCCCCTTGGGCACAGCCTGGATGCCGGCCCGGATGGTCTCGGCCATGTACGCCGCGGCGGTCAACCCGAGACCGATCGCGATCGAACCGAACACGCCACCCGGAATCTCCCGCTCCGGGAAGGCGATGGGAATGCCGTACCCGACGAGGAAGAGCACCAGCAGCGCGGGCAGACCCCGGAACAGCTCGATGTACGCCGTCGCCACCCAGCGGTACGGCGCCACCCGGGACAGCCTCATCAGCGCGAGGATGGTGCCGAACACGAGACCGAACGCGAACGCGCCCAGCGTGTAGAGGACGGTGTTGCGCAGCGCGACGGTGATGATCGTCGGGAACATCGACTTGATGATGTCGACGCGGAAGAACGCGTCCTTCAACCTGTCCCAGTCCGCGGCGAAGAGCACCGCGGCGATGATGGCGATGAAGACCAGGTACTGGAGCCCGAGGGACAACCGCTCCCGCTGGCGGCGTCGCAGCTTCACGTTCGCTCGTTGCCTTCCCGGAGGTTACCTACGAGGAGGGCGCGCGGACGCGCGCCCTCCTGCACTGAGCTTCGATCAGGCGCTCGGCCGCTTGCCGATCCACTTCTCGTAGATCGTGTTGTACGTGCCGTCCTGCTTGGCCTTGGCCAGCACCTCGTTCATCTTCTTGAGCAGTTCCGGGTTGCCGTCCTTCTTCACCGAGAAGCCGTACTGCTCGCCGGTGTCGAACTCGGCGGCCACCTGGAACCCGCCCGGGTTCTCCTTGAGGTACTCGGTCCAGACCGGCAGGTCGTTGACGGCGGCCTCGACCTGGCCGTTGGAGACGGCCTGCTGCAGGGCGGCGAGGTCCTCGAACTCGACGAGCTGCAGGCCCTTCTCCTTCTCGAACTTCCGGGCGTAGTCGCGGCCCGTGGTGGCCGCCTGGACGCCGAGCTTCTTGCCCTTGAGGTCGTCGAGCGACTTGTACGGCTTGCCGGTCTTCACCAACATGGCCTGGGTGGCGTCGAAGTACGGATCGGAGAAGTTCATCACCTTCTGCCGTTCCTCGGTGATCGTCATGCCGGCGGCGGCCGCGTCGCACTTGCCGGTGTTCAGGTCCTGGCCGGACTTGATCCCCTCGAACGGGGTGTCGATGATCGTCTGCTCGACGCCCAGCTCCTTGGCCACCAGGTCCATGATCTCGACGTCGAAGCCGGTCACCTTGCCGCTGGCGTCCTTGGACTGGAACGGCGGGTACGGCAGGTGGGTGCAGACGGTCAGCTTGCCCGCCTCGACCAGCTTGACCCCGCTCGCCTGGACCTCGCTGTCGTCCTTCTTGGCGCATCCCGCGGTCACCGCGAGGGCGGCGACTGCCACGACGAGGCCGGCCTGGCGGATGGCGCTGTGGAACCTCACGGCTGTGTCCCTCCGGTTCGGCTCCCCTGTCACCGGAAGCCAAGTTGGTGCTAAGACTTTGTGACAGGCGACGGTACCTGATTGCGCGGGCCACACCCAGATCACGTCGGGTCGTTGGGCCGCTGCCGCAGCAGCACCACCGACAAACCCGACACTGCGCCGACAATCGGGCGGCGTTGGCAGGTCGTCTAGACCGGGTAGCCCCACTCCGCCAGCGGCTTCTCCAGCACCCGTTCGATCGCGACGAGCTGCGCCGGGCTGAGTTCGTCCCGGTACGCCGCCGCCCGGCCCGCCGGGAAGTCGTACCGGGAGAGGCCCTTCTCGAAGGCGGGTGACCAGCCCAGCCCGAGAAAGTCGAGCATCCGGCCAACCTGCTCACGGGGCTGCTCGACCAGGTCCTCGTAGCGCACGTCGAGCCACTGGTCGGCAGGGTGGCGCAGTCGGGCCTGCGCGAAGGCGTCCATCAGCATCTTCCAGCCCAGCGCGGCGAGCACCTGGAAGGACCGGCCGGACTCGACCCACTCCTCCCGCAGATCGGGCGGGAGCGGGCCGTAGATCCAGTTGTCGGGGCCGCGCCACCCGTCCCACCAGCCCATCTGGAGCCAGGAGTTGGCCACCGCCCGACCGTCCCGCACCACGTTGACCACCCGCAGGTCCGGGTACGCGGCGTGCAGCAGGCCGGTACGCGGCCACCCGGTGATGTGCTGCACCAGTTGCTGGCAGCCCTGCCGGGCGATCCGCTCGTCGAAGAAGGCCCGCAGCCGCCGGGCCACGAAAGGTGTCAGGTCCTCGGCCACCAGGTCGCGGCACGGTCGGGAGAAGCCGCCCAGCACCTGCCGGTCGAGCAGGTGGTACGCCTCCGACGGCGCCACCCGGAACCGGCCCCGTTCCAGCAGCCGTCGGCTGTGCCGCAGCGAGGTCATCCCCACGGGGCGCGGCGCCGACCGCCGGTAGAGCACGCCGTTGAACCTGCCCTTGGGGTTGAGCCGGGAGAGTTTGTCGTCCAGGCCGGAGACGAAACCGACTGCGGGATGCCGGGAGAGCAACTCCTGGACCAGGGTCGAACCGCAGCGACCGGTGCCCACCACCAGTGAGAGCATCGTTCAGCCTTCCTGCCGCGTGGCGGGTGACGAGGGGACGACCGGGTCAGGAGGGAACGTGGCAGCGGGTGACGTGCCCGTCGGGCGGCGCAACGGGTAGCCGAACCGAGACAGGGCCAACCCGGTCAGCCCGGTGACCACGGCGTACGCGCGGGGGGAGAGCCCGGACAGCCACTCGGTGTCGGCGATCACGCCGACCACGCCGGTGCGGTGCCGCGAGGGATTACCGGCCGCCGAGTGGGTGGGCGTCAGCCGCACCGTGTCCGGTGTGGGGAAGGGCAGGTCGTCGGGGGCCACGCCAACGAACCGGGCGATCGTCGCGGTGGTGCCAGCCGGATCGGCCACGAAGTCCTCGTACCGCACCCGCAGGTAGCGGCCCGCCGTGCTGTCGTCGACCGGCCGGTCACCCCAGAGTCGTACGGTCGCGGTGTTCCAGACCAGCCAGAGCAGGGCGGCCTTCCAGACCGGCGGCCGGCTCATCAACCGGTCGTCCGCGCGCCCGTCCAGTGGGCGTCGGCGACGCCAGGAGTAGGCCGTCGCGCGCGGGTCGCGGACCACGTGCAGGACGTACAGGTCGATGCCGGGCAGGCTGCCGAGCAGTGCGCCGTACGGCGGCAGCTTGGAGGAGTCGACGATGATGCCGCCGGCCCGGTCGGGAAGGGCGTGCTCGGCGATCGAGGCGTAGAGCCGGGCCAGGTGGGTGTCGTCGGGGTGACCTGGGACCGGCGGTTGTCCCCGGCGGTGCCGGCGTAGCAGTGCGGGCAGCCCGCGCAGTCGCAGCCGCTCGGCCAACCGGGCGGCGATCCCGGCCGGGTCGGCGTCGGTCAGGTCGGCGCGCACACGGGTCCAGAGTGGACAGTCGGCCAGTGGCGATCCGCAGCCGCAGGGCCGGTTCTCCAGGATGCCGCGTCGCCACAGGTAGCGCAGTTCGCCGGCGGCGAAGAAGCCCGGCAACTGCCCCAGGACCGTGGTGACCAGTGTGCTGCCGCTGCGACCACTACCGGCGAGGTAGAGCACCCGGACCGGGCTCACCGGGCCGCTCCCCCATCGGTCGCGGTGCGGGCCTTGCGCCGCCGGGTGGGCAGCGCTGCGGTGGCCTCGGCGTACAGCTCACGGATTCGGGCCAGGTGCAGCTCGGGTGCGAACCGCCGGGCGACCTTCGCCCGGCCGGCCTGACCCATCCGGTACGCCTGCTCAGGGTCGGCCAGGATGTCGTTCAACGCGTCGCCGAGGTCGGTGGGCCGGTCGGCGGCGACGATGGTGCCGTCCAGTGTGGATTCGACCAGCTCGGGGAGGCCACCCAGGTCGGTGGTGACAACCGGGACACCGCAGGCGAAGGCCTCCAGCACCGCCATCGGCTGGTTCTCATGCCACCGGGAGGGGACGGCGACCACCGCCGCAGACCGGATCAGGTCGTGCAGGCGTGGCTTGTCGAGGCGACCGTGGAACCGGATCCGGCCGGGCACCCGTCGCGCGGCGAGCGCCTCCAACTCGGGGCGGGCCGGGCCGTCTCCGGCGATGTCCACGGCGACCCCGTCCGGCAGCGCGGCCACCGCCTCGATCAGCACGTCGACACCCTTCTCCGGGGCAAGCCGGCCGGCGAAGACGACGCCACCGCCGGGCGCCTCCTTGGCCGCGATGCCGGTCAGGTCGACGAAGTGGTTCACCACCCGCAACCGGTCCGGATACACGCCCGCGCGGCGCATCACGTCGGCCAGGAAATCACTCGGGCTGACGAAGACCTGCACCGGGTCGTACGCGTTCAACTCCCGGTGCAACCAGGACTCGACCGCGAGCAGCGTGCTGCGGGACAGCGAGCCGTCCTTGCAACGACGACGGGCCGCCTGCAGCGGACCGTCGGTGACGCACGCCTGGCAGGGGCGGCCCCGGTCCAGCAGTTGGTAGCTCGGGCAGGCGAGCTTGTAGTCGTGCATGGTCAGCACGCACGGCACACCGGCCGACCGGGCCGCGGCGAGCACCGACGGGGAGAGCTGGTGGTAGATGTTGTGCAGGTGCAGCACGTCCGGCCGGAAGTCGTCGATCACCCGGGCCAGCCCGCGCCGGCTCGTCGGTGACCACAGCATCCGGCCGGCGGCCACCACGCGTGGCCGTAGCCCGCTCGGTGCCGGTTCCAACTCCACTTCGGCCGGAAAGTGCGCCGCGTACGGCAGCGGCGACTCGTTCTCCGGGTGGCTCATGCCGAAGTAGGCGACCGTGTCGCCCGCTGCCCGCTGCAACTCGGCGAGGTCGAGCAGGTATCCCTCGGCGCCGCCACGGCGGTAGAGGAACTTGTTCACATGCAGCACGCGCATCGACTCGGCCTGCTCACGTCGATCGGGCGAACCGGGCCCGGAGGTGATGACCGGGGTCTGCCCGCCCCGGCCAGGGCTCACCGTATGCAGGGCGGGTCGGCGAGTCCAGCTCACCTATGGCATGTGCCTGAACGGTTGATCTTCGCATGCCCGTGCGGCCCGCGGCCTGGCCTCCCGCCATGATCTCCCGATAGCCTGGCTCCGCCGGTCGCACCCGCTCTCGGTGGGGCAGGACCGGTGCCCGAACGAGGAGGACCCGTGGCAGCCGACGACGAGGTCTCCACGCTCGCGTACACCGCCCGGCGGGTGAGGCGGCATCTGCGCTGGGCCCGGACCGAGGGAATCGGACGGCTGATCGAGGAGGACCGGCTCAACCCGGTCGACCGGATCGGCACCGCCCTGGCGAAGCGACGCTTCAGACGGCGGGCCGGCCGGGCACCCGGCTCGGCGGTGCCGGTCTACCTGGTCGGCCTGCAACGGTCAGGCACGAACATGCTGGTCCGAGGACTGGATTCGGCCCCCGAGGTCGAGGTACGCAACGAGAACGACCGCACCCTCTTCCACCGCTTCCAGCTCCGCCCGGATGAGGTGCTGACCGCGACGGTCCAGCGCAGCCGGCACGCGTACGTCCTGGTCAAGCCGCTCTGCGAGAGCCATCGCGTGGACGAGTTGCTGGCTCTGCCCGGGCTGGTTCCCGGACGCGCGCTCTGGGTCTACCGCGACGTCGACGACCGGGCCCGCTCCGAGGTCGCCAAGTTCGGTGACGCCAACCTACGGGCGCTGCGGGCGATCGCCGACGGCACCATCGGCCGGCGGTGGCAGGGCCAGCGGCTCGACGCCGACACCAGGGAGCTGATCCGGGGCCACGACCCGCACCGGCTGGATCCGCACAGTGGCGCGGCGCTCTTCTGGTACGTCCGCAACTCGCTCTTCTTCCGGCTGGGCCTGGACCAGCGCGCCGATGTGCTGCTCTGCCGCTACGACACACTGGTCGCGGAGCCTGCGGCACAGGTCCGGCGGCTCTGCGCCTTCCTCGGCTTCCCCTACCATCCCCGGCTGCACGCGCACATCGCCCCGCGCCAGTTCCACGCTGCCGGCGCAACGGACCACCAGCCGCTGCCGATCGACCCGCGCGTCCGGGTCCTCTGCGACGAGCTGGCCGACCGGCTCGCCCGCCCCGCCGCCGACACCCGATCCGACCACGAGGTGGCCGACCGTGGCTGAGCCCGAAACCCGTACCGCGCCGATCTTCCTGGTCGGGTGTCAGCGGTCGGGCACCACCATGGTGCGTCTCGTCCTGGACTCGCACTCGAACATCAGCTGTGGCCCCGAGACCAGGTTCCTGCCCGACCTGCAACGGATCGTCGGGCGGGACTGGGAACGGCTGGCCCGCTTCGGCTTCCCGCGCGAGGACTGGCTACGCCGGATCCGCGACTTCTTCGGCGGCGTCCACGCCGACTACGCCGCCGCGCGGGGCAAGACCCGGTGGGCCGACAAGACCCCGCTGTACGCCATGTCGCTCGACTTCGTCACCGAGGTCTTTCCGGACGCCCAGATCGTGCACCTGATCCGGGACGGGCGCGACGTGGTGGTCTCGCACCGCAAACGGTTCGGCTACTGGTCCGCGGTCAAGTGCGTGGTGAAGTGGCCGCGCTACATCCGGGCCGCGCGGGCGGTCGGCGCCACCCTGCCAACGGACCGCTACTACGAGCTGCGGTACGAGCAGGCGGTCACCGAGCCGGAGAAGGCGATGCGCGGCCTCTTCGAGTTCCTCGGCGAGCCCTGGGAGGCCGGCATCCTCGACTACGACAGCAAGCAGCACGACGTGGCCCAGAAATACACCACCGAGGCGGAGAAACGGCGAGCGGCGGCGAGCGTCACCGCGCCGATCTACGGCTCCCGGGTGGGCACGTACCGCCGCGAGCTCGACCCGTTCCTCCGCCTGTTGGTCCGGGTCTTCTCCGGTTCGACCCTGCGCGCCCTCGGCTACCGATGAACCGCTCCCGCCGGCTGCGCGCGTTCGCCGCCGCATTCGCCGCCACGCTGGTCGTCACCGCCGGCTGCACCGCCCGCGGTGACGATCCCCCGGCTGCCCCGCCGGGCGCCGGCACCCCGTCCGGTACGCCGGCACCCGGTGACGCCGCACCAGGGCGCACCGTCGGTGTGAGCAACCCGTTCGGCGCGCACTGGGACTGGTCGCGGTACGAGCAGTTCGCGCCGTACCTACGCCGGATCGCCGGTTCGGCGACGTACGAGGAGATCTCCTGGTGCGAGATCGAACGGACCTCGGGGCAGGTGGAGTGGGCCGGGTTGGACGAGATCGCCTCCCGCAGCCGGGAGCTGGGCATCACCCTGCACCTGAAGATCCGTACCGGGGTGTGTTGGGCGACCGGTGGCACCGCGCGGTACACCAGGGGCGCGGCGAACAAGACCGAGTCGGCGATGCCCACCGACCTCGGTGCGTACCAACGGTTCGTCCGCTCGGTGGTCCAGCGCTACGGGCCGTACGGGGTGCGGGAGTACGCGATCGAGAACGAGGTCAACGCGCCGAGTTACTGGGCTGGTAGTCCCGAGGACTACGTGCGGCTGGTCACGGCGGCGGCCGAGACGATCCGCGCGACCGACCCGCAGGCCAGAGTGGTCGATTCCGGCATCAGCAGCGTCGCGTACGGCATGGGTGTCGCCGACCGACTGTTGCGCGCCGGTCGGGCGCCCGAGGCGGTCGCCGCCTACCAGGCGTACTTCCAGCGACGGGTCGGCACCCGAGGGCAGCAGATCCCGGCGGTGACCGGCGAGGCGCAGCTCCGCAAGGCGCTCGGCACCGACACCAACAGCCGCAGTCTGCGGTTCCTGGCCGCGACCCAGTCCCTGTTGACCGACCGCACGGTCGACGTCCGGCAGGTGCACTTCTACGAGCACTTCAGCGGGGTGGCGCCGCTGCTGGACTACCTTCGGGCGACGACGCCGGCCGGTGCCCCGATCCAGGCGTGGGAGGTCGGCCAGTTCTGGCGCGACGGTGAGGGTGACCCGGCCAGCCGGGCGGCGGAGATGGTCAAGACGGTCACCCTGCTGGCCGCTGGCGGGATCGGCGAGATCGGTTGGTTGCCGTTGGCGTACAACCCGAACAACGCCGCCGGCAGCGAGGTCCGCTACGGCCTGCTCGACCCGGATGGCACCGAACGCGAGGCCGGCCGGATGTTGGCGAGCCTGGCCGACGCGGCCCGGGACGCCACCGTCACCCCGTTGCCCGCCTCGGTGGCCGGCAAGCTGAACGGGGTCGCGTTCGTCCGTGGCGGGTCGAGCACGCTGGTGCTCTGGTCGGCGTCGAACACGCCGGTGACCGTGCCGGCGGCATCCGGCGGGCGGACCGGGGCGGTGGGGGGTCCTCTCCGCGCGGCCGGTGGCGGCACCACCGTGACCGACGTACCCCTCCTGCTCCGCGCCGACCAGCCGGTGAACCGGATGCTCGCCGAGGTGCGCTGACTGTGGGGGTGCGCTAGCTCGGGGTCGGGGCGGCCCAGGGGTCGGGCCAGCCGAGCAGGGTGGCCAGGCGGGCGTTGTGGGGCGCGAAGTGCTCGGTCAGGCGGTCCCGCAGATCCGGGGTGAGCTGGGAGGTGCCGTCATCGACGCGACGGGTGTGCCGGGTGAACGCCTCGGGTGTGAAGGCCGGCAGGTCGAGGAAGCTCAGAATCTCGCCGTACGTGCCCGCCGGGTCGGCGTTCAGGTCTTCGGTCCGGGTGATGTGGATCCGCTCCCGGGGGACGTGCGCGAACCAGCGTTCCAACTGCTCGGCGTAGCGGCCCCGGGCGGCGTACGAGTGGTTGCGTAACGCCCGGTGGGCGGCACGGGTGTCCGGGCCCCCGCGCGTCGCCCGTGCCAGCCGTTCCTCCTCCGCGTCGAGCGCGTCGGCGAAGGAGAGCGGCTCCGCCCCGTACGAGCGGGTGTGCAGGTAGTGCGAGTACGCCCGCTGCACCGGGTCGCGCAACAGTGCGACGAAGCGGGCCTCCGGCAGGGTCGCCGCGACCCGCGACGGCACGCTCGGATGAAACAGGTAGTAGGGGCTCGCCTCGAACGTGCGCTCGTCCGGGGCGAGGCGCGGGAAGTGCCCCCGGTACCAGCGCGTACCCCGAGCGTGGTGGACGCTGAAGTACTGCAACTCCTTGCCGGTGGCCACCCGTACCCGGGGATGCGCCGCGAGGTGGTGGTACAGCGAGGTGGTGCCGCAGCGCTGCCCGCCGATGACCAGGAAGTCGGGAAGCGGGCCGGGCTCGCCCGGCCTCGCCGCGCGTCCCCACGCCCGCGCGGCGCGTACCCCCCGGCGCAGCCGGTCGGTGACCTGACGTCGAGCGACGGCGGTCATGAGCCGGCTCCGGTGTGGCCGGTGCCCGCACCCGCACCGACGGCGGGACCGGGGTCGGGGGCGGCGGCGCGTCGACCGCCTCGACTGGTCACCGACCGCAACACCATGACGTCCTCCCTACTGAGCCCCAGGGCGAGCACCGCCGCGAGGTAGACGGCCACGATCGCGGCCAGACCGACCGTGAGCTGCACGATCCAGTCCTCGACGAGCCACCGCACACCGAACCCGACGGCCAACGCGACCAGCGCCGCGACCAGCCCTTTGACCATGCCGGCCGTGACTGGCACGGTGTGCACCTGCGCGCGCACCTGCCAGACCCGGGCGATGTTCACCGCGGCCAGCGAGACCGCCCAGGCCACCGCCGCGCCGAGGATCCCGTGCGCCGGGATGAGCCAGAGGTTGAGCAGGATGTTGAGCACCAGTGCGGCGAGGTTGTCGACCATGTTGACCGAGACCCGGCCCGACATGTTCAGCAGCGTCCCGCAGGGCCCGGTCGCCGCGTTGACGAGCTGACCGAGGGCCAGCACGATCGTCACCATCGCACCGGCTGCCAGGCCGGGCCCGCCGATCAGACGCAGCAACTGCTCCGGGAAGACCAGCAACGCCACGAAGGCCGGGAGCGACAGTCGGACCACCCAGCCGGTGGCGACCCGGTAGATCCGGCGTACCTCGTCCAGCCGGCCCTGGTGGTAGAGATGCGCCAGGTGCGGGCCGAACGACGCGTTGACCGGCGCGAGCACGAACACCGCGATCGTGACCAGCCGCGTCGCCACGTGGTAGACGCCGATCGCGTCGGCGCCGTAGTCGAAGAAGCCGAGCAGCAGTGCGTCCACCCAGATCAGCCCGGTGGAGGAGAGTGAGGAGACCCAGCTGACCGTGGAGAAGCGGAACAGCTCGCCCGGGCGGTACGCGGGGCGGGCGGCGGGCACCCGGCGCACCATCCGGGTGAGCGCCACGAGAGCGAACGTGGCGGCGCTCCAGCTCGCCACGACCAGTGCCCAGAACGCGCCGGTCAGGCCCGCCCCGACGGCGAGCGCCAGCGCGGTGAGCACCAGCCGCGCGGCCGGCTCGTAGACCTGGCCGATCAGCGCGTACGCCCGTTGCGTGCGCCAACCCCGGGTGGCCGCGAGCGCGGCCTCGCAGATGGTCGTGGCGGGCAGGCACAGCGCGACCAACCGCAGCCCGGTGGTGAGGTGCGGATCGTGCAGGGCTTCGGCGAGCCACGGTGCGCCGACCGCCAGACCGACCGCGATCACGGTGGACGCCACGGCCGAGATGCCGATCCCGAGTCGGATCGCGCCCCGGAGCGCGGCCGGCTCGTCGTCGGCGAGATGCACCGCCACGAAGCGGGTCAACCCGGCCCGGAAACCGGAGAGCGAGAGCAGCCCGAGCAGCGACAGCACGGCGTAGACCTGGGCGTACCGGCCGACCTCCCGTAGACCCAGCACCCGGGCCAGCAACAACATGACCAGGAAGAGCGCCACCTGGCTGAACACCGCGCTCGTCAGGTTCAGCATGCCGCCGCGCGCCATGCCGCGTACCTGCTGATCGCCGGCCTCCGGCGCGGCCGGCGACCGGCCGGTCAGCTCGCCGCGCACCCGGCGGCCCGTTCCCGGATGGTCACGGCCTCGCCGCGGTCACGGACTCCGCCGGCACCGACGGCTCGCCGGACGAGGAGACGGTCGACGCCGTCGGGACCGGCGCGGTGGTCGGGCGCGCGGCGGCACGACCCCGCGAGAACAGTTCGAGGACGCCCACCAGCAGCACCCCCAGCAGCAGGCCGGCCCCGCCCACCGGCAGGACGGTACGCACCAGCTCCGTCAGCCGGCTCACCTCGTGCGCCTCGCCGATGCTGGTCACCTGCTTCGGATCGGCGGCCTGGGCCTGCGCACGAGCGGCCTGCAACCCCTCGCGCGCCTGGGACAACGCATTGGTCGCCGCGTCCCGTTGGGCGAGCAGGGCCTGGTAGTCGGGGAGCTTCGGCCCGAGGTCGTCGAGCTTCTTCTGTGCTGCGGTGATCGCGGCGGCCGCCGCGTCGGCACCCCGGCCGTTGCCGACCGCCTGCATGGAGAGCTGCTGCTGGCGCAGGCTGGTCAGCTCGCCCAGCGTCGCCTGGTAGATCCGGTCCGGCTGGGAGACCTTGTTCGTCTTCTCCCACTCACCGATCGACTTGGTGGCCGCGGTGACATCGGCGTTGGCCGCCTCGACCTCACCGGTGGCGATGCCGACCTGGGAGGAGAACAGGAAGGCCAGTGCCCGGGTGGTGGTCGCGGTGAGGACCGGCGCGACCTTCGCCTGGTCGCGGGCGGTGTACGTCACCTCCAGTTGGCTGCTCGCGCCGACCTGGGTGATGGCGAGGCCATCGCGCAACCGCTCCGGCGTCACCCCGGTGTCACTGGCCACGTCGGCGAGGACCCGGGGCGAGGTGACCGCCGCGCCGAATGCCGCGACGAACTGGTTCGCCGCCTGCGTACCGGTGTACTGCGTCCCGGCCGCACCACCCACCAGCGCCGGCGCCGCCACGTACGCGGTGCCGCTGAACTGCTGTGGTGCGAACAGGACGATGCCGGCCGCGGCTCCGGTGGCGAGCACCGGCACCCCCACGAGCACCCAGAGCCGCCGCCGGGCGACCCGCAGGTAGTCGACGATCTCCACTTTCTCCCCAATGCTGTCGTTCACTCAAACCGGGACGGGCGTGCTTCGCGGCTGCTCGCCGGGCAGGTTCGCAGCCGGCTGGCGGGCGATCGCACTGGCCGCCGCGGCGAACGCGACGAAATACCAGAGCGTAACCACGTTGGAAATGACGTTGGAGGCTGCGCTGACCGCCACGAACGCGGCGGCACAGCCGGCGAAGCCGACCGCGACGCCACGCTCGAAGCTGCCCGGAGGTGCCCGCCGCAGCGCGGTCCGCGCGGTGTAGAGAAAGGCGAAGAGCATCATCAGGTACGCGCCGAGCCCGAGCAACCCCGTCTCGACGTACGCCCGCAGGAAGTCGTTGTGCGGCTTCTTCGCCTCGTCGGTCTCGCGCTGGGTCATGTTCGGCCCGATACCGGTCACCGGGTTACGGTCGGCCAGCGTGACGATCTCGGTCCAGTAACCGATCCGCCACGCCAGGGTGTTTCCGGTGGGGTCGCCGCCGACCTCGCGCGACGTGCCGAGTTGGGCGAACCGCTCGCCGACGGCGGGCACCAGGGCCACCCCGGCGACGGCCACCAGGCAGAGGGTGACCAGCATCCGCTTGCTGCGATGCAGCACCGCGACCACGACCAGGCCAATCGCCGCGCCGAGCAGGGCACTACGGGTGTTGGTGAGCAGCAGGAACAGCAGCGAGAGCGCGAGCAGCACGCCGAGTGACACCCGCAACCGGCGACCCAGGAAGCGGTACACCGCGAACCCGAAGATCACCATGAACATCAGGTAGCGGCCGAACGTGGTCGACTGGCTGAACGTGCCGCTGATCCGGGTGAAGTCGCCCTTCACCTCGGCCGGAGGGTTGCCGAGAAGCGACAGGACGACGGTGTAGCCGAGCGCCAGCACCAACGAGGCGTAGCAGGCGAGCAGGACCCGACGGATCGCCGCAGTGTCCGGCATGAGCTGTTCCAGCACCACGAACATCACCACGACGGTGAGGATCCGCAACGCCTCCAACAGGCTGTTCGCCGGCCGGGTCGCCCCGAGGGCACTGACCACGCTGCTGGCGCCGACGAGCAGCATGGCCCAGCTCAGCGGGGAACCGCGCAGCCGTCCGTGCCGACTGAGTTGTGCGGCCAGCCAGAGCCCGGCGGCGAGGAGGAAGAGCACCGCGAGCAGGGTGGAGGGGTCCACCGCCCTCGCCGCTCCGGCGGAGTCGGCCTGACCGGCGCTCGGTCCGGTGAGCTTGAACAGGTCGACGCAGGAGCGGACCGCGAGCATCAGCAACACGTACCCGGCGAAACGGGCCAGCGCGAGGACGGCCACCGCGATGCCCGCGACCGCGGCGAGTGGCAGCACCATGCCCTTACGGTCACCGGCCGCCATCGAGACTCCCGCGACCACCGCCACGACCGCGGCGGCCAGCGCCGCACCGCCGGTGAGGAGGCGGGGCGCGGTGAGCCACCTGCTCACGGGCACAGTCCTGTCGCCCGGCGGTCTCGCATCCTCGGACCGTCCCGCATCGACCACCTGCTGCGTGTGTTGTTCCACTGATCCCACTGAACCGAATCGACGCTGCCCGGCCGCTGCCGGGCGCGGCCAACCGATGTCCCCCCGGCACAAGATCGGTTCAATCTAGCCCTGTCACCTCGACGGCAGAAGGGGCCGTTGCACCGACTGGTCCGTCCCCCGCCGGGCTGACGACGCTCCAGCGGCGAGCGACCCGCACGGTCAGTCGGTGCCCGGCGCGGGTCGTGCTCTGGCCCGTCGGCCCGGCACCGGAACCAGGCTGAGATAGAGCCGTTCCAACTCGCGGGCAGCGGTGTCCCAGCTGTATATCCCGGTCACCCGGTCGCCCAGCGCCACGGCACCGGCCCGTTCACCCGCGAGGTTGGCGAGCAGCGCCGTCAACACCCGGACCAGGTCGTCTTCGTCGCCGTCGCGGAACAACCGCCCTCCAGGGGCATCGGACTCCAGCACCTCGACGTGCGGCGCAATGTCGCTCGCGACCACCGGCAGCCCGTACGCGGCCGCCTCCAGCAACGTCAACGGCAGTCCTTCCAAGCGGGACGGCTGGACGAAGCCGGCGGCGCTGGCGTACAGCTCGGCGAGCAGGTCGCCGTAGGCGAACCCGGTGAAGACGATTCGATCATCCCCTTCGGCCTCACGGCGCAACCTGTCCACGAAGTCGTCGGTGAACGACGACCCCCCGACGATCGCCAGCCGCATCCGGGTGTCGGTCCGGCGGAAGGCCCGGATCAGCAGGTCGGCCGCCTTCTCCGGGACCAGCCGGCCGACCAGCAGCAGGTAACCGCCGGGGGTCAGCCCGAACCGGGCCTCGATCTGACGGGTCGGCACCGGTTGGGCCGGGTTCACACCGTTGGGGATGTAGGTCGTGGGCCGGCCGAACCTGGTCTCGTAGTGGACGGCAAGCCCACGGGAGACCGCGACCCGCTGGTGCGGGACGTACCCGCTGAGCCAGTGGGCGCTTCCCAGCACCGTCCGGGCGGCGAGCCCCCACTTGCCTCGCTGGTTGTCCATGCCGTGCACGGTCAGCACCACCCGGGCCCGGGAGAACCAGCGCGGCATCGGGGCGACCAGGCTCGGCCCGAGGCCGTGGTAGTGCACGATGTCGGGCTGCTCGGTCATCGCCGCCATGGTCGAGGCGGCCGCGTGGACGATGGCGTCGAGGTGCTTGCTCGCGATCGTGCGGACCTGGCGCAGCCGCACGCCCCGGTAGGCGTTGGCTGGCGTGTCGCCGTAGCTCTTGCGGCAGTAGACGGTGACCTCGTGCCCGTAGGTGGCCAGCCGACTGGCCATCTCCTCCACGTGCCGCTCGATCCCGCCGTAGGTCGCCGGCATCCCCTTCTGGCCGATCATCGCGATCCGCAGAGGACGCCAGTCGGCGCCTGGTCCAGCGGCGCTCGGTCCAGCCGGCCGCGCGGGAATCACCCGCCCCACCGGAACGCTCTCACCCCGCTGCCGGGGAATCGCAGGACTTCCAGCGTCCTGGTCCAGCTCCTCGGCCTGCAGGTCGGGATGGGCCACGATGACTCCCTGCGTGACTAGGTCCGCGCCCGCCGCCCGGGCAGATCAACACCTTGCCACGAACAGGCCCGTCCGCCAGCTGATCACCCAGATAAAAAATTCATCAGTGGGAATCGTTACCCATGGAATGTCATCCGGATGACATCGAGGTGGACGGTGGTGGCGTCTGCGCCTTCCTCCGGCCCTTCAGCACGGTGAGCACGACGGAGATCGCGGCGGCGACGCCGACGCCGGCCCAGAGCAGCGGGTTGGTCCGCAGGTCTTCGGGCAGTTGCTGACCGAGGACGAAGACGCCCATCGCCACGACGAACCAGCCGAACGCCTTGCGCAGGATGTCCGCCGGGATCCGACCGGTGAGCCGTCCACCGGCGAGGCTGCCCGCGATGGCGGCGACGGTGACCGCTGCCGCGAGGCCCCAGTTGATGTGCACACTGGACAGGTAGCCGGCCAGGCCAGCGATGGACTTCATGGAGATGACCACCAGCGAGGTGCCGACCGCGACCGGCATCGGCAGGCCACCGAGCAGCGCCAGGGCGGGCACCACCAGGAAGCCACCGCCCGCGCCGACCAGGCCGGTCACCAGTCCGACCACCACACCGTCGAGGATCACCCGTAGCACCGGCAGCTCGTGCGGCACCGCCCTGCCGTCGGCGTTGCGCCTCCCGCGGATCATCGCGACCGCGGTGGCGAGCATCATCACGGCGAACCCGGTGAGCAGGAATTCGGCCGGGACGAACTCGGCCAGGCGGCCACCGGCGTAGGCGCCGGTCATGCCGGCGAAGCCGAAGATCAGGCCGGTGCGCCAGCGCACCCGATGGGCGCGGGCGTGCGGAATGACGCCCACCGCGCTGGTGGCGCCGACGACAAGCAGCGAGGTCGCGATGGCTTCTTTCGCGGGCAGGTCAGCCACGTAGACCAGCAGCGGCACGG
This sequence comes from Micromonospora sp. NPDC005291, assembly GCF_040607415.1. Lineage (NCBI taxonomy): Bacteria > Bacillati > Actinomycetota > Actinomycetes > Micromonosporales > Micromonosporaceae > Micromonospora > Micromonospora sp. NPDC005291. The sequence continues at coordinate 12,417 of NZ_JBEXGR010000016.1, read as the reverse complement.
CCAGAATCGATCCGCCACCTCCGAGCAACCCGAGACTGACCCCGATCAGCACGGCCAGCCCGATGGTCAGTGCCAGGGTCGGTGTCACACGCGTTCACCTGTCCTGTCGCGCAACTGGCCGACGATGGTGTCCACGTCACAGCTGGCGCCCCGGTTGTACGGCAGTTTGCCGAGCATCATCCCCATGGCGCAGGTGTTGGTGACGGCCGCGAAGGTGAGACCGGCGCCGATGAACGCGGCCACCCATTTCAGCTGCGGCACGAACACCGAGCCGAGAACGCTGACCAGCACGATCGAGCCGGCGACGAGACGAACCTGGCGTTCGAGGTCCCAGCGAGGGGCACCATGTTTGATTGGCGCGTTGGCCGCCTGCCAGGCCATGATGCCGCCGTCGAGGACCTTCAGGTTCGGCAGGCCGACGCCAGCCAGGGTCTGCTGGGCCTGAGTGGCGCGGGCACCGGAGCGACAGACCAGAACCACGTCCTCGTCCAGATGGTCACGCAACTCCTGGCGGTGCTCCTTGAGCAGGTCGAGCGGCACGTTGTAGGAGCCGGGGATGTGCGACGTCTCAAACTCCGCCGGGGTACGCACGTCCAGCACGCGCGGCGCGTGGCCGGAGTCGATCAACTCCCGCAGGCCGGTGGCATCGAAGGTGGCGGGGCGGTTGGTGTCGGAAGGGCTCATTTCTCCTCTTTCACGGATGAGTTGCCAGATGTCACGGCAGGGGGATGCCGGCCGGCACCGGATGGCGCCGGCCGGTGGTTCGGACTGTTCAGGTCAGGCGGCGGTGACCATCTCCAGGCCGGCGGCCTTCGCCTGGTCGAACGTGTCATTGATGACGACCACCTCGCGGCCGGCGTTCGCCAGCAGGGAGGCGGCGGCGGTGGCCCGGTAGCCGGAACCGCAGTGCACCCACACGGCCCCGTCCGGTACGTCGGCCAGCCGCTGGGGCAGGTCCGGCAGCGGAATGTGCACGGCGCCGTCGACGTGACTGGTCCGCCACTCGTTGGTCATCCGCACGTCGAGGACCACGTCCGCGCCAGGCAGACCGGCAGGGACGTGCCCCGCGCGGGCCGCCGCGAGGGCCACGAAGTCCGACATCCGCAGTTCCCGCAGCTGACCGGGATCAGCCGCCCACTGCTCGGCTTCGCCGGTGGCCTGCGCGGCCGGGCGGTCGATACCGATGCGGACCAACTCGCGTTGAGCGTCGGCGACCTGCTGCGGAGTCTCGGCGAGCAGGGTGATCGGCACCCCCCACTCGATCAGCCAACCGAGCCAGGTGGCCATCGGGCCGTCCAGGCCGAGGCTGACCGTGCCGGCCAGGTGCGAGGCGGCGTACGCCTTCCGGTGCCGCAGATCCACCACCCACTCCCCCTCGGCCATCCGCTCGCGCAGTTCGGCGGCGTCGGCGCGGGTCACCGGAGTGAGGTCGACCGGGGCCGGTCCGGCCAGGTTCTGCACGCCCATGTGGGCGTAGTACGCCGGGTAGGCGCCGAGACCGGCGAGGGTCTCGGTGACGAAGTCGTCCGCCGCCAGCTTCAGGACCTGGTTCTTCTCCTTCTCCCGGCCGATCGTCGACTCCGGCGCGTCCGATTGGCTGGCCGAGCAGAAGCTGCCGAATCCGTGCGTCGGCCACACCTCGGCCCCGTCGGGCAGCAGATCCGCCAGCCGTTTCGCCGAGGCGTGCTGGTGGTGGGCCAGCTCGTGGGCGTGCTGCTTACCCAGCAGGTCGGTCCGGCCCGTCGTGCCGAACAGCAGTGACCCGCCGGTGAAGACGCCGGTTGCCTCCCAGCCGGCGCCGGTAGCGACGTCAAGGACGTACGACAGGTGGTGGAAGGTGTGCCCCGGCGTGGCGATCACCCGCAGCCGTAGCGAGTCGGAGACGTCCACCTGGTCGCCGTCGGAGATCGACGTCCGCTCGAATCCGACCTCGTCGGCCGCTGCCACCAGGTAGTGGGCGCCGGTGATCCGGGCGAGCTCCAGCCCTCCCGAGACGTAGTCGTTGTGGATGTGCGTTTCCACGACGTGGGTGATGCGGACGCCCTTTTCGCCCGCGAGGTACATGATCCGATCGAGATCGCGCTGGGGGTCGACCACGATCGCCACCCGCCCGTCCGACGCGAGGTAGCTGCGATCACCGAGCGAGGACGTCGCGACGACGGAAACCTCAACTGTCATGCCCTACTCCTTCCCTTATACCCCCGGGGGTATGCAGATGACACACTGCTGTCTTGTTCTTCACCTACGCGTCGTTACCCGCCCACGCGATCGCTACGCGGCGCGGGCGGTGTGGTCGGACAGCTACCGCTGGGCCTGGATCGAGGCGCAGGTCCGCCGCACTCCCCCCAAAGACCGACCCTCGCCGCTTGATCGACTCCGTTTCGCCGACATTGGGGCGTCCCTGCCGCCAGATACCGCCACGTCGGCGACATGGAGTCGATCACGGGCCTGACAGGGCGGAAGGGCTCGGCACGCCTCAGGCGAGGGCCAGGAAGAGCTTCTCGAGCTCCTCCTCGGTCATCTCCGGCTCCTCGCCACGTTCGCGCGCGGCCCCACAATGCCGCATCCCCGACGCAATGATCTTGAAACCCGCCCGGTCGATCGCCTTCGACACCGCGGCAAGCTGGGTCAGTGCCTCGCGGCAGTCCTGACCGCTCTCCATCATCTCGATGACCGCGTTGAGCTGCCCACGTGCCCGCTTGAGCCTGTTCAGCGCATCCGACGTCATCTCCGGCCGAAGTTTCATCGACACCTCCTGCGTCCAACCATACCCCAGGGGGTATCAGTTCGCCAGGGATGTCCGGAAGGCACCGGCCGGCCGTTGCGCACCTGCTCATGGACGTGCAAATGGCCGACGAGCCCCGGTCAATCGCTGGTGGATTGACCGGGGCTCGTCGGGTGGAGCTGTCAGACGAGGTCGAACCGGTCGAGTTCCATGACCTTGGTCCAGGCCGCCACGAAGTCGTTCACGAACTTGTCGCGGGCGTCCTGGCTGGCGTAGACCTCCGCGAGGGCTCGCAGCTGCGAGTTGGAGCCGAAGATGAGGTCGACCGCCGTGGCGGTCCATTTCACCTCATCGGTGGCCAGGTCGCGGATCTCGTACACGTGCTCGTCGGACTTCGACGCGCTCCACCGGGTGCCCGGGGAGAGCAGGTTGGCGAAGAAGTCGTTGGTGAGCACGCCCGGCTGGTCGGTGAGGACGCCGTGCCGCGTACCGCCCACGTTGGCGCCGAGGGAGCGCAGGCCGCCGATGAGGACGGTCATCTCGGGCGCGGTCAGGTTGAGCATGTAGGCGCGGTCGATGAGCAGCACCTCCGGCTGGGTCTTCTCGCCCGGACGCAGGTAGTTGCGGAACGCGTCGGCGCGCGGCTCAAGGACCCGGAAGGACTCGACGTCCGTCTGCTCCTGCGTGGCGTCGGTGCGGCCCGCGCGGAACGGCACGGTCACCTCGACGCCGGCGTCGCGCGCCGCCTTCTCGACGGCGGCCGAGCCGGCCAGCACGATCAGATCCGCGAGCGAGATCGTCGCGCCACCAGCGGAATTGAACTCCCGCTGGATGCCCTCAAGGGTCTCCAGGACCGTCGCGAGCTGCTCAGGCTGGTTGACCTCCCAGCTGCGCTGCGGCTCGAGACGGAGCCGGGCACCATTGGCGCCACCGCGCTTGTCGGTGGACCGGAAGCTGGCGGCCGAGGCCCAGGCGGTGGAGATCAGCTGGGCGGTCGTGAGGCCGGACTCCAGAACCTTCGCCTTGAGGTCGGCAACGTCGGTGTCACCCACGAGCGCGCCGTTGGCGGCCGGCACCGGGTCCTGCCACAGCTGGGCCTCCGGGACCCACGGTCCGAGGAAGCGGTCGACCGGACCCATGTCGCGGTGCAGCAGCTTGTACCAGGCCTTGGCGAATGCCAGCGCGAACTGGTCGGGGTTCTCCAGGAAGCGGCGCGAGATCTTCTCGTACGCCGGGTCGACGCGCAGCGACAGGTCGGTCGTGAGCATCGTCGGCTTGTGCTTCTTCGACGGGTCGTGGGCGTCCGGGATGATCGCCTCGGCGTCCTTGGCGACCCACTGCTTCGCGCCGCCGGGGCTCGTGGTGAGTTCCCACTCGTGGGCGAAGAGGATCTCGAAGAAGCGGTTGCTCCACTGCGTCGGCACGTCGGTCCACGTCACCTCGAGACCGCTGGTGATCGTGTCACCGCCCTTGCCACTGCCGTGGGTGCTCAGCCAGCCGAGGCCCTGCGCCTCCAGGGGGGCACCTTCGGGCTCAGCTCCCACGTGGCCGTCGGCGACGCCCGCACCGTGGGTCTTGCCGAAGGTGTGGCCACCGGCGATGAGGGCGACGGTCTCCTCGTCGTTCATCGCCATCCGGGCGAAGGTCTGGCGGATGAAGTGCGCCGCCGCCAGCGGGTCCGCGTTACCGCGAGGGCCCTCCGGGTTGACGTAGATGAGCCCCATCTCGGTCGCTCCGACGTCGGCTGCCATCTCCTGCTCGGAGACGTAGCGCTCGTCGCCGAGCCAGGCGTCCTCCGGGCCCCAGAAGATCTCCTCGGGCTCCCAGACGTCCTCGCGGCCGAAGCCGAAGCCGAAGGTCTTGAAGCCCATCGACTCCAGGGCCACGTTGCCGGCGAGCACGAGCAGGTCGGCCCAGGAGATCTTCTGGCCGTACTTCTGCTTGACCGGCCACAGCAGCCGGCGGGCCTTGTCGAGGTTGGCGTTGTCCGGCCAGCTGTTGAGCGGGGCGAACCGCTGCCCACCGTCGCCGGCACCGCCGCGGCCGTCCTGGATCCGGTAGGTGCCGGCCGCGTGCCAGCTCATCCGGATCATCAGGCCGCCGTAGTGGCCGAAGTCGGCCGGCCACCAGTCCTGCGAGGTCGTGAGGACCTCGGTGATGTCCCGCTTGAGAGCCTCGACGTCGAGCTTGGCGAACTCCTGGGCGTAGCTGAAGTCGCCCCCCAGCGGGTTGCCCTTCGGCGACTGGGCGTGCAGCACCGAGAGGTCGAGCTGGTTGGGCCACCAGTCCCGGTTGGTACGCGGGCGACCGCCGGTCTTCGGGGTCGGCGAGTCGATCGCCGGGTTTTCGCTCTCGCTGCCGTGCGCGGTCACCGAGTCGTGCGCGACCGGGCAGCCGGCCGCTTCCTTCTGGTCCACGCCCTGCGCACTCTTGGGGCCGTTGTCCTGGGTGTCGCTCATGTGTTTCCTTCCGAGCTTGCGGATCTCTGGGGCATGCGTTCGGTCGCGCAGTCGGGACAGGTGCCCCAATAGACGACCTCCGCCTCGTCGACCACGAAACCGTGGTCGACCGGGGCGGTGAGACAGGGAGCGTGGCCGACGGCGCAGTCGACGTCGGCGATCGCGCCGCAGGAGCGGCACACGACATGGTGGTGATTGTCCGCGACCCGGGACTCGTAGCGGGCGGTCGCACCGGCAGGCTGGATGCGCCGCACCAGTCCAGCGTCGGTGAGCACACGCAGCACGTCGTACACCGCTTGGTGGGAGATCGTGGGATGATCCGCCCGTACCAGTGCGATCACCGCGTCGGTGCCGACGTGCGGATGGTCGCGCAGCGCGGTGAGCACTGCCAACCGGGGGCGCGTCACGCGCAACGAGACGGCCCGCAGTTGCGTCTCGAAGTCGGACGTCACGGGACGAACACTAGCCCACTTTTCTGGAACGGATCAAGTTTCGTCCGAGACCGTGCACCGCGGCGGCGGACGACTCACCCAGGTTCACCTAGGAGAGTAGAAACAATTCCGAGGGCCAATGTCGAGAACCGGGGACTGGCTCCGTCCCCGAGGTGAACGCGACGACCAAGATGGGTCGCATCAGCACCGAGGAGACCACACGATGGCCAAGTACCTGCTGCTCAAGCACTACCGCGGCGCTCCTGCTGCGGTCAACGACGTGCCCATGAACCAGTGGACGCCGGAGGAGATCACGGCGCACGTGCAGTACATGAACGACTTCGCGGCCCGGCTCGAGACCACCGGCGAGTTCGTCGACGGTCAGGCGCTCGCCCCCGAGGGGACGTTCGTCCGGTACGACGGTGATGGACGCCCGCCGGTCACCGACGGTCCGTTCGCCGAGACCAAGGACCTCATCGCCGGCTGGATGGTGATCGACGTCGACAGCTACGAGCGCGCCGTCGAGCTGGCCGGGGAGCTGTCGGCCGCTCCCGGGGCGGGCGGCAAGCCGATTCACGAGTGGCTCGAGCTGCGCCCGTTCCTGACCGAGCCACCCACCATCACGGAGTGACCGCTCAGCTGAACGAGGCCCTGCTCCGCAGCCTCACGCCGAGCGTGCTCGGGATCCTCGTCCGCCGCGGAGCCGACTTCGCGGCGGGCGAGGACGCCGTGCAGGAGGCGCTGGTCGAGGCGGTCCGCGTCTGGCGGGCCGACCCGCCGCGGGACCCGAAGGGCTGGCTGGTCGCGGTGGCCTGGCACAAGTTCCTCGACGCGACCCGGGCCGACGCCTCCCGCCGCCGACGGGAGGACCTCGTCGACGACGAGCCCGCGCCCGGGCCCACGCCCGCGGTGGACGACACGCTCCAGCTCTATTTCCTGTGCGCCCACCCGTCCCTGACGCCGTCGTCCGCGGTGGCACTCACGCTACGCGCCGTCGGCGGGCTGACCACCCGCCAGATCGCCCAGGCCTACCTGGTGCCCGAGGCGACCATGGCGCAGCGCATCAGCCGGGCCAAGCGCACCGTCTCCGGTGTGCGATTCGACCAGCCCGGCGACGTCGCCACCGTGCTGCGCGTCCTCTACCTGGTTTTCAACGAGGGCTACTCGGGCGACGTCGACCTCGCCGCCGAGGCCATCCGGCTCACTCGGCAGCTCGCGGCCGCGATCGACCATCCCGAGGTGGCGGGGCTGCTCGCCCTCATGCTGCTGCACCACGCCCGGCGCGCCACCCGGACCGCGCCCGACGGCAGTCTGGTGCCGCTCGCCGCGCAGGACCGCGGCCGATGGGACACCACTTTGATCGCTGATGGCGTCGGCATCCTCCAGGCGGCCCTCGCCCGCGACCGGCTGGGCGAGTTCCAGGCCCAGGCCGCCATCGCGGCACTCCACGCTGACGCGCCCACCGCCGAGGAGACCGACTGGGTGCAGATCGTCGAGTGGTACGACGAACTCGCCCGCCTGACCGACAGCCCGGTCGTGCGGCTCAACCGCGCAGTGGCCGTCGGCGAGGCCGACGGACCGCGTGCCGGTCTCGCGGCGCTCGCGGCGCTGAACGACACACTGCCCCGCCACGCGGCGGTGGCGGCGTATCTCCATGAGCGCGACGGCGACCTGTCCACGGCGGCCCGGTTGTACGTCGAGGCGGCCCAGAAGGCCTTCAACCTCGCCGAGCGCGACCACCTGACCCGCCAGGCGGCTCGGCTCAACGCCCTCCGGCGTCGCTGACGGGTCGCAGCCTCGAACCCCGTCGACCCGCGACAACTGGGTGATGGGGGTCCGGAAAATCTCCGGAATTTTCGGCGGCTCCTCCTCCGGTCGTGATCCTCCAACCGAGGCCACGAGGTCGTCTCCGCGAACCCTGATCCACTACTGGCCAGGATGAATGCCGCGCTACGCGAGGTCAACCGCAACCGATGAGGTTGCCGCGGTGTTTCCGGAATTTGTTGACAAGTAGACGGCTGGGTTAATACGGTCGCCATCGACGGCGCTCAATAACCGTCAGTGCCATCCACCGCGACCCGCTCCCCCGGTCGTCGTGCAGGACGACCGGCCAACCACCACCACGCGGTACGACGCCGATGTCCGGTGGCCGTCACCTGGCCGCCGACAGCCTGTCGGGTCGCGCCGCACTGCTGGCCTCCCGCCAGCCGTCCCGAGGAGGAAGCAAGCACATGATCGACACCGACCAGATCCCCACCAGACCGAGGAGGCGCGGCCGCATGCGGCTGCTCCTCGGCGCCACCTGCGCCGCTGTGCTGGCCGTCGTCGGCACGGTGACGGCCACCAACGCGTACGCCGAGGCCGATCGGACGCTCAGCTCGAACCTCACCGGCACGCACAACGGCTACTTCTTCTCGTTCTGGAAGGACAGTGGCAACGCCAGCATGACGCTGCGCGCCGACGGCCGATACTCCAGCAGTTGGGACAGGAGCACCAACAACTGGGTCGGCGGCAAGGGTTGGGCCACCGGCAACCGACGGACGGTCAGCTACTCGGGCAGCTACAACCCGGGCAACAACAACACCTACCTCGCCCTGTACGGATGGACGCGCAACCCGCTCATCGAGTACTACGTGGTGGAGAACTTCGGCAGCTACAACCCGAGCAGCGGCGCCACCCGGATGGGCACGGTCACCACTGACGGCGGCACCTACGACATCCTCCGCAGCCAGCGGGTCAACGCCCCGTCGATCGACGGCAACCAGACGTTCTACCAGTTCTGGAGCGTCCGCCAGCAGAAGCGCAGCAGCGGCACCATCACCACCGCCAACCACTTCGACGCCTGGGCCCGGGCCGGCTTGAACCTCGGCAGCAACCACAGCTACCAGATCCTCGCCACCGAGGGCTACCAGAGCAGCGGCAGCTCCGACATCACCGTCTGGGAGGGCGGTGGCGGTGGCGGTAACCCCACCCCAGCACCCACCACCGGCAACCCGGGAGGCGGCAACTGCAACGCGACGCTCTCCGCCGGCCAGCAGTGGGGCGACCGGTTCAACCTCAACGTCGCGGTCAGCGGCACCAACAACTGGGTCGTCAGCCTCGGCCTCGGCGGCAACCAGAGCCTGCAGAACAGTTGGAACGCCGCCGTCAGCGGCACGAGCGGAACCGTCACCGCCCGACCGAACGGCAACGGCAACAACTTCGGCGTAACGATCATGGCCAACGGCAACTGGACCTGGCCGACGGTCACCTGCCGAACCGGCTGACCCCGACCAACTCCTGATACCGAACGTGTGGCGTGGCAGCCGAGGCTGCCACGCCACACGTAGTACTGCAGTAACTCCCGCCCTAGACCCGCGGCACCGCGGTCCCTCCGGCTGCCGGTACCTCGGCCGCCGGTTCCTCGGCCACCGGTTCCTCGGTGGGGTCCGCCGCTGGTTCCTCCGTCGGCTCCACTGTCGGTGCCGCCGTCGTTCCGCCCGTCGGCGCTGTCACCGGCCCCGCAGGGGCGCTTTCCGACGTGGTGGGCCCGGGTGCACCCACACTGCTCCCGCCTGACGGCGTGGATCCGTCTGGCGTTTGCTCGCCCGCTGGACTGGTCGCCGTCGGGGTCGGTGATCCGGGCGCTCGAACCGGCATACCCGCAGAACCGCGGGTGCCCGGTTCGCCGCCACCGGTGCCAGGGCCAGGTCCCCCCTTCGGCGACACCGACGGCGACACCGCAGGTGGCATCGACGGTCGGCCCGTCGGGCCCGGCATCATTCCGGTGGGATCAGCGAGCACCAGGACGCCAGCCGCGACGGCCAACGATCCGACAAGCACCGCGAGCGCTCTGTGTCCAGGACGGACCGCCCGACTCACCGCACCACCGAGGGCCGGCCGGTGGGCCTGCCGCGTGGTGTGCGGCCCGGCAGCGGCCCTCACCAGCTGGTCGGACGAGTCCGCGAGGGTCTGCGCCGCGGTTGCCATGGCCGCCGCCGTCGGGAACCGGTGGGTGGGGTCCTTGGCCATCGCGGTGGCCACCAGCTGCCGCACCGCTGCGGGAATGCCGTCGGACAGCGGCTGCGGTTCCTCTTCGAGGTGCCGCAGCGCCACCGCAACGGCGTTCTCGCCCTGGTGCGGGGGTCGACCGGCGAGGCAGTGGTAGACGACGGCACCCAGCGCGTAGATGTCGATCGCCGGTGTGGTCTCGTTCTTGGAGACCTGCTCCGGCGCCATGTACAGGGCGGTGCCGACGACCTGGTTCGCCGCGGTCAGGCTCGACGCTTCCTGGGTGACGGCAACGCCGAAATCAACGAGTACGACGTGCCCGTCGGGCTCGATGATCAGATTGTTGGGTTTGACGTCACGGTGGACGACGCCAGCGTCATGCGCCGCCTGCAGGGCGTGGGCGGTCTGCGCGGCGATCGACATGGTTTCGGCCACGTCCAGCTGGCCGACTTCGGCGATCCGCTCGGACAAGGGCTGTCCCTGCACGCATTCCATCACGATGTAGGCGAGGACCGGCGCTCCGGACCGGGACACCTCGCCGTAGTCGTAGACCTGGGCGACGCCCGGGTGACGCAGGGCCGCCATCGCGCGCGCCTCACGGCGGAACCGCTCGCCGAAGCCGGCGTCGGCGACCAGGCGAGTGTGCAGCATCTTGACGGCCACGCAGCGGTCCAGGATTTCGTCGACCGCCCGCCACACTTCGCCCATACCGCCGCTGGCGATGCTTTCGACCAGGCGGTATCGGTCTCCGACGAGGTGTCCCACACTCGGCATAGAGCTTCCGGTACCCCGGACTCGTCGATCTCAAGCAACTGCGTCTCTACCTGTGGCGGCGAACATCCCCCGGGCCGGCCCCGCCGCTGTGCGGCGAGACCGGCTCAACCGGTTGCGAGCCCGATCAGCTGTTCAGCTTCGCGAGCAGGGCGGTGGCCATGCCCTGCTCACCTCGGGCGTTCGGGTGGAAGGGCGCGGCCGCGTTCTGCGGCACCAGGCCCTCGACCCATCGGGTGCCGCTGCTCTTGCACGCGTCGCGGCCGATCGACGGGGTGTAGACGTCCGCGTAGGTGGCGCCGTTCGCGGTCGCGGTGCTGGCCAGCATCGCGTTGAGCGACTTTTCGGTGGCGCGCAGGTAGGGCACGTCCTGGTAGGCGATGGGGACCACGGGCCAGCAGCCGTAACCACTGTCCGGCACGATCGCCGGGTACCCGAGCACCACGACCCGTGCGCTCGGCGCGGCCCGACGGACCGCCTGCAGCACGGCGGTCACCTTCGGCGCGACAGCGGCGATCCGAGCCTGCAACTGGTCGACCCCTCCGGCGGTGTACCGGTTCTTGCAGGGCGAGCCGAGCGGGCTGCTGAGGCTCGCCTCCGCACAGTCGCCGATGATGCCGGAGAAGCCGATGTCGTTGCCACCGATCTGCACCGTCACCAGTGACGTGTTCGACGTGACCGCGTTGACCTGCGGTGGCAGCGCGATGCCCAACGCGCCGCTGCCCCCGTGGAGGATGTCCTCCGTGGTGGCGCCGGAGCAGCTCACGTCGGCGAACGACGATGAGCCGGCGGACGCTGCCACCAGCGACGGGAAGTTGCGGCTGGACCGCAGGCAGTTCAGGTCGACCTGGGTGGGGATCAACGGACCCGAGGTGTACGAGTCGCCCAGCGAGACGTAGCGGCCGGCGGGCACCGCGGCACTGGCGGGGGTGGCAACGGTGAGCAACACGCCGGCGGTGGCCGCGGCGAGCGCGACCAACCGGGTGGCTACCCGCAGGCGGGGCAGGCGGGGACGGGTCATGACGGCTCCAGAGGGGATCATGGTGGTGGTGCCGAGATCCTGCCGTGGCAGACGTCAGACGTCAATATCGATGGGCCTCACTAAAATTCTTTCCGGGGTGTGGGATGGATCCGGGGAGGGCTAGTTCCCTACCGGCACCTGGTCCTTGACCTCGTCATAACCGACCTTGGCCGGCGCCGCGCTCGGCGCGTAGATCGCGCGGATGACACCCGTCGGAAACGCCTCCGTCGCCAACAACCGCAGGTGGTACGCCGCATCGCCCTCGTCGAACAGCTTGCGACCCTTACGCGCCGCCACCGGATGCACCAGCAGGCGCAGCTCGTCGACCAACCCCGCGGCGAGCAGTTGCTGTACCACCGAGATCGATCCGGGGATGAGGATGCCTCGGACGCCGGCATCGGCCTTGAGCGAGGTGACGGCATCGAGGAGATCACCCTGGATCAGCTCCGAGTTGCGCCAGGAGAATTCCAGCGGCTGGCGCGAGACGACGACCTTGCGCACGTCCCCGAGTTGCTTGGCGAACGGCGCGTCGTCCCCACCGGCGGCCTCACGGTCAGGCCAGGCTCCGGCGAAGCTGTCGTAGGTGTCGCGGCCGATGAGCAGCACGTCAGCGGTGTCATAGTCCTCGCTGACGGCGCGACCCATGTTCTCGTCGAAGTAGGGAAAGTGCCAGTCGGGATCAATCTCGGCCACACCGTCGGCCGAGATGAACAACGTGGAGATGACCTTTGCCATCGCGCGGTGGTCCCTTCGAGTCAGGGTGGTGTCGGTAGGTAGACCGGCGCATCATCCCAAACTCATGGGCCATCCACCGGTCCGTACCGATGAATGGTTCGGCGTTTCGACCTCGACGCGATGCCCGAGATCTGCGCAGTCCTCAGTGCGTGCCGCGTGGCGTGGACCCACGGCTCTACGTGGGAAGGGCGGGGTCGGGGTTTGGCCGGGCCCGCCCATCCGGGGGGGGTGGGAAAGGTAAACCCGATAGGTGTTAGGAGTTGGCGGTGGGGGGGTTAGGAAGAG